>JAKIWU010000078.1 GCA_022749905.1 Thermoplasmata archaeon | reverse complement strand
GGAGTCTCCCCCCGGGCGATCCCGGGCCAGCCCGGTCTCAATTTCATCGCCGGCTCCGACGAGCACGACGAGAAGGGCCACCTCATCTCGGATGTGAGATCCGGGATCCCGATCTGGGTCGCGGAACGGACCAAGATGATGGACAAGCGGATGCGCAAGCTCGACGGGCTCCGCGCGGGCTCGGAACCCCCGCTCGTCGAGGGTGCGGCCAACCCCCGACTCACGTTCGTCGCATGGGGGTCGACCGTTGGGGCCGTCCGGGACGCGATCCGCATCCTCGCCGATCAGGGTGTTCCTACCAATCTCCTCCAGGTCCGGACCGTGTATCCCCTCCACGTGGAGCCACTCGCCGCCGCCCTCGCTCGCGCGCCCCGAACGCTCCTCGTGGAGGGAAACTTCTCCGGCCAACTCGGTCGCCTCATCCGAGCGGAGACCGGCGTTCACCTCACGAACCGCCTGCTCAAGTACGACGGGGAACCGTTCTATCCCATGGAGATCGTTCGCAAGGCGAACGAGCTCCTCGGGGGGAAGTAGGATGGCGGGAACGTCGGCGGGAGCGGCTCCCGCGAGCATGGGCGCGGCCCTCCCCCTCATCGGCAAGAGCGACACGAAACCGACCTGGTGCCCGGGTTGCGGGGATTTCTCGGTCGTAGCCGCGATCGAGCTCGCGGTGAAAAAACTCCAGATCCCCTCGCACAATGTCGTGATCGTATCGGGGATCGGATGCTCGTCGAACCTCCCGCACTTCCTCTCGAGCTACGGCTTCCACGGGGTACACGGCCGCGCGATCCCCGTCGCGGAAGGGATCCGGTGGGCGAACCATGGGCTCACCGTCATCGGGACCGGCGGCGACGGGGACGGGTTCGGGATCGGCTGCGGGCACTTCGTCCACTCGATGCGGCGGAATGTCGACCTCACCTACGTCACGATGGACAACCAGATCTACGGGCTCACGACGGGCCAGGCGAGCCCGACGTCGATGATGGGCCACAAGACGAAGTCCACCCCGGAAGGTGTGATCGAGAACCCGATCGATCCGATCGCCCTCGCGCTCGCGAGCGGCGCGACCTACGTGGCCCGAGCCTTCTCGGGGGACGTGAAGCACATGGTCGATCTGATCCAGAACGGGATCGCGCACAAGGGGTTCGCGTTCGTCGACGCGCTCTCGCCGTGCGTGACCTACAACAAGATCAACACGTTCGACTTCTTCCGGCAGCGCGTCTACAAGCTCGAGAGCTCGGGCCACGACCCGACGAACCTCGTCACGGCCTGGGAGCGCGCGCTCGAATGGGGCGACAAGATCCCCATCGGCCTCTTCTACCGCACCGACCGACCGACCTACGAGGAGCTTGAAGAGGTGCTCGCAGCCGGGCCCCTTGCGAAGCAGCCCGCGGGACTCGCGGGAAACGAGAACCTGCTCGACGAGTTCACCTAACCCGCGCCTCGTTCACCAACTGCGCCTGTACCAATCGCGTTAATCACGCGAAGCGCCGTCCCGACGCCCGGACGGCCTTTGGACGCACCGGTGCGATCGACCCGCGACGGGCTGACCTCGGTCACCTGGGGCACGCTCTTGATGCTCCTCGGCACGCTCGGCTTCGTCGCGCAGGGATTCGTCTCGCGTGTCCTTCTCGTCCGTACCCTCTCCCCGGTCGAATGGGGGGAATTCTCGCTCGGCCTCGCCCTCGCCGGGCTCCTCTCCTCGATCGGCACGCTCGGACTCCCGCAGGCCATCGCGCGGAGCCTACCGTTCGCCCACAGCGCTAGCGAGGAACGCGCGATCGTCCGGACGTCGCTCGGCGTGACGGCGCTCGCCGCCGTGCTCCTCTCGAGCGGCCTCTTCCTCTTCGGCCTCTACGTCGCGGTCGCCTATGCGGCGCCCGGACTCGCGCTCACGATCGAGCTCTTCGCGGTCTCGGTCGGCGTCTCCATCATCGCATCGATCCTCGCCTCGTCGTTCCAGGGGTTTGAGGACGTCCTACCGAACGCGCTCTTTCTCCAGGTCATCAATCCGGGGCTGTTCATCGTCTTCCTCCTCGCCGCGATCCGGCTCGCGCCGAAGTCTCAGCTCTTCGTAGCCTGCCTCGTGAGCTACCCGTCAGCCGCGGCTGTCACCCTCGGGGCTCTGGCGCTGTACGCCCGTCTTAGGTTGCGGGGACACCTCGCCCGTGGACCACCCGAGCCGGCGGTCCTTCACCGTCTCTACGCGCTCGCCGCCCCACTCTTCCTCGTCTCGGTGACCGGATTCATCACCGGGAACGCGGACACGTTGATCCTCGGCGTCTACCATCAAGCGACGGTCGGATACTACACGGCGGGTCTCTCGCTCGCGCGTCTCGTCCTCGTCGGGGTCGGCGCGCTCTCGTACATCTACCTCCCGGTGGCCGCGCGCTTCGTCCGATCCGGCGACACCGGTGCGATCCGGATGACCTACGTCACGGCGACGAAGTGGATGGTCCTCGTCTCGTTGCCTCTCTTCATCGTGTTCTTCTTTCTCCCGGGCCCCTCGCTCGGACTCGTCTACGGCGCCTCGTACGCCGGCACCACCCTGCCTCTCCAGGTTCTGGTCGTGGGCGCCTTTCTCGCGACGCTCGCCGGGCCCGCAGGCGCGACCCAGGTGTCCCTCGGACAGGCGCGGCTCCTGCTCGCGAACAACGTCGCGACCGGGGCCACGAACCTGCTCCTAAGCCTCCTGCTGATCCCGCCGATGGGCGTTCTCGGAGCCGCGATCGCGTGGAGCGTGTCGAACGCGGTCAACCCTGTCCTTTCCGTGATCGAGCTCGCCCTGCTCGAGGGGGTCCATCCGCTGCAGTCGCACTACGTCCTTCCTGTGGCGGGCACGCTCCTCCCGTTCATCGTGTTGTTCCGGCTCGTCCCGTTCGCCCCGCCGTTCTGGCTCTTGCCCGGGGTCGTGCTCGTCGTGGCTGGCGCGTTTCTCGTAGCGATCCTTCTCTCGGGGAGCGTCGACCGCGGTGACGAGATCGTGCTCGAGGTGGTGGAGGGCATGCTCGGGCGCCCCCTCCTCACGGTCCGCCGGATCGGTCGCTGGCGCATGCGCCATCGCCTGCTCGCGGCACCGCCTCAGCCCTGAGCGGTCGATCGACGCCCGTCGAGATCGCGGACCGCTCGCTGACGGGGACGCCAAGTCCGCGCGCGGCGACTTGATAGGCCCCTGCAGGCATCCCCCGCCATGCGATCCCCCCGGTCGCCGGCACGACGTCGGACCCCCCACGCCGTGCCCCGACGGGGTGGATCCTCGACCGGGATCCCATGGTGAAACTCTTCGGTCGCAAGAAACCGGACGCCGTTGAGGACGCCCCGTCTCCCGGCCCTTCCACCAAGCGCACGAGCGAGACACGCCCGAAGAAGCTCGCGTCACCGCCGCGACTCGCTCGCCCTGAGATCGACGCTGCTTCGGAGCGAGATTTGGCTCCGCGAGCCGCCGCCGAGCCTGAACCCGAGCCAGCTCCCCTATTCGAGATGCGCCCTTCCGACGGAGTACGGGAGCCCTCCGGGAAGGCCGAGGCGGAACCGGCTCGGCGCCGGACCCCGACGGAGGAGATCGATGCCCTGATCGAGCGGCTCGAGCGCATCGTCGGCCCCGATGGAGCTCCCGATTCCCGCTCCCGCAAGCCGAAGCCGTGACCTCGGGCACGCCGACGGCTGGCCGCGCTGCCACCTTGAGGGCGCCTGTTATCAACCTGCCCCCGGTATTTCCTTGAGGACGTCATGATCGGCACCGCGACGCGCGTGGAGGAAGCGCGGCTCATCGACGAGCTGCGGTCCGCCCTACGATCGGCCCGCGAGCCGGTCCAAGGGATCGAGGTCGGGATCGCACTCTCGATCGCTCTCGGCCGCCAGCGCCCCGCCGTGAGCTGCGGAGGGTGCGCGACCCCTCTCGAATTCGAGGGGGTCCCGGCGATGACGAATGTCCGCCTCCGAACCCCCTTCCGGCTCCTCCTCGCCACGGCGCACGAGGGTTCGTAGGATCGGTCCCAGGACCGTTCCTCGAGGTCGCCGCCGTGGTTCAGCTCGCGATCGTCGAGACCGTCGTCGCGTTCATCACCGAGGCGCTCCGGATCGGCGGGCTGCCCGCCCTCGTGGCCCTCATGGCGGTCGAGAGTTTCGGGCTCCCACCGCTCCCGAGCGAAGTGATCCTCCTCTTTGCCGGATTCCTCGTCGCCGAGAACACGTTCTCGCCGTACGCCGCGTTCGGCGCCGCCCTGCTCGGGGGCGTCCTCGGCTCCTACATCGCCTACGTCATCGGCCGCTACGCTCGGCACTGGCTCTACCCTCCCGGGCGAACGCGTCGTTTCGGCATCGATGTGCGCCATCTCGAGACGATGGACCGATGGTTCGCGCGCTACGGAGAGGCCACGGTGGGCTTCTCGCGCCTCATTCCGGCCGTGCGCTCGTACATCAGCTACCCGGCCGGCGCGGCGAAGATGTCACCGGTCCGGTTCGGGGTCTACACGGCACTCGGAGCCGCGCCGTTCACCGCGGGCTTTCTGTACGCGGGCTTCGTCCTTCGCTCGCACTGGAACTCCATCATCCCGTGGTTCAACGTACTCGACGATGTCGTCCTCGTCGTCCTGGTCGTGCTCGCGCTCTACCTCGTTCTTCGCTGGACGGACCGGATCGGTCCGGGGTGGCCCCCCAGGATCGTCCATGCGCCGCGCGCGCCGGCTCCCCCTCCGCCTGCCTCCTGAAGTCGCGAGTGAGACCAGCGGCTCGAGAGCGTTGGGCGGCCGCCGGGGCTCTAGGTCGGCCCGTGGGCGTATTCCGGCCGTAGCACGCGGCCCCCTCGGTCCCCGACGAACTCGCCGCCCCGAACGATCGGTGCGCCGTCGCGGTAGTGCTCGAGCGGGAACACGGCGGGCCAGCCTTCGAACGCCGACCATCCACAGGGGGCATGGAGGCGGTCGGCGCGGATCGGCCGGCTTTCCTTGAAGTCGACCACGAGGAGGTTGGCACGGTGGCCGGGGGCGATCCGCCCCATCGGAAGGCCGAGCCATCGGGCGGGGTGATCAGCCGAGGCGCGCTGGAGCACGTCGAGACCGAGTTCCGCGGTCCTCACCCGCTCCAGAAGGAGGGGGAGCATCGTCTCGACCCCCGGCATCCCGCTCGGTGCGCGCGCGAAGGAGCCCTCCTTGGCTTCGAGCGAATGCGGGGCGTGATCGCTCGCGAGGACGGGGATCCGGCCGGCTCGGAACGCCTGCCAGAGCGCGTCCCGTTGGTGACGGCTCCGAAGGGGTGGGTTCACCTTGCGCTTGGAATCTCCCTCGGAATCGGCGGCAAGGAGGAGGTGATGGGGCGTAACCTCGAACGAGCCGCCGCGCTCGATCAATCGGTCGACCACATGAGGGTCCGTGACGTGGGCGATATGGATCCGAAGAGCCTCCGGCGCGCGAGCGACGAGCTCCTCGATCGCGGCACGCTCAGCGTCCGCGGGACGCTCGGCGTCCCAGTCCGCGGTGCTACGAGGAGGGGCTCCCCCGCGGCGGAATTTCGCAGGATCCTCGGCGTGGACGGTCAGTGCGAGCCCGGACTCGCCGATCGCCTCGAGAAGCGGACCCCATTCCGCTGGAGGTGGAGGGCTTTCGATGCCACTCGTCGGGGAGAGGTAGAGCTTGAACGCCCCCGCCAGTTCCCCGAGCCCGCGAATTTTTCCCGGTGTGGATGCGGCCGCGTAGACGAGCGCATCCACGGCGAGCCTCCCGCGCGTCCGGTCGAGCTTGTCCCTCAGCCGGTCGGCGTCCGTCACCGGCGGGATCGTGTTGGGCATGTCTGCGACGAGTCCGACGCCGCCGAGAGCCGCCTGCAGAGTCCCCGAGGCGAAGCTGTCGGCGGGCTCGGGCCCTCCCGGGTCCCGGAAATGGACGTGAAGGTCGACCGCCGCCGGGAGGATCAGCTTCTCTCCCACGTCCCGACGCGACTCCCCCTTGACGTTCCGCGCGATGCGCGAGATCCGGCCGTCCTCGTCGATCCCGATCTCGATGGGGCGTACGGCCCCCTCCCACCATGCGCGGCCCGCGAGGACGAACGAGGGAGGACCCGGGGGAGGGGCAATCCGTCCCCCGCGGTTCGTCCCACGGGGCCGTGATGACATTGGCCGCACGAGCCGGGCGCGGCTTATGAACGAACCGTCGGCTGCAGCGGCGACGACCGGGAGTTAGTAACTGCTCACCTCTGCGGCCCGGGAGCTCCCGAAGGACCGCTTCCGCCGCCCTGACGGGATTCCCGATCCACGGTGAGGCTCGATTCGCGGCTCCCCGAACGAGCTCGCCGCCGCTGGTAGACCGTTCGGTCTGCCCGCCCCGGTGGAGGCTCTTTCTCCCCGCGCGCAAGTTTGGCCGAGTTCCGGCCTACCTCGTCGCG
>JAKIWU010000077.1 GCA_022749905.1 Thermoplasmata archaeon | reverse complement strand
GATCCCGAGCGACCCCTTCTCCGACAAGCAGGAGGTTCTCGACTACGTGCAGTCGTTCACCGACCAGGTGCATATGCGCAACACCTTGTTCGGGGACTCGCAGTCTCCCGCCCTCCTCGCGGAGTACGGCCAGGGGGGTCTCGTCCTCTCCGGCCACCTCGACACGCCCCCTGTGGGCGACTACTGGAGCTTCTCCCAGAGCCAGCTCGCGTCCGGACGGCTCTACGGCCGCGGCGCCTCGGACATGAAGGGTACCGTGATCGCGATGCTTCACGCTGCGCAGGACCTCGTGGCACGCAAGGTCCCCGTCGCCCTCGCCCTCACGACGGACGAGGAGACGACCATGCAAGGTTCGGCCGCCCTCGCGAAGACCCTCCCGATCCGCCGCGCGAAGGCGATCGTCGTCGGCGAGCCGACGGGGCTCAAGGTCGCCTATGCGGAGAAGGGCGTCCTCGATCTCGCCATTGAGACCCGGGGGAAGGCCGCGCACGGCGCGATGCCCCACCTCGGTGAGAACGCCATTTCCAAGATGATGCGGATCCTGCGGGGCCTCGAGGGGTTCAAGGGCCGCATCGCGCACCCCGAGCTCGGGTCGGTCACGATGAACATCGGGACGCTAAACGGAGGGACCCGGATCAACGTCGTACCGAACAAGGCCACGGCCGAGGTGGACATTCGCTTCCCACCACCGTACACACCGGATCAGCTCTACCGGGAGATCGAGGAGCACCTTCGGAGGATCAAGACCCCGTTCACCCTCCGCCGGATCCTTTCGATGCCCGCCGTCCAGATCGATCCCAACGCCGAGCACGTGCGCATCCTCCGCGAGGTCGCCGGAGCCGAGGCCGCCGTCCTCGTGCACGCCTCCGAGGCCGTGAGCTACGCCCAGGTGAACCCGCGCGTGGTCATCTTCGGCGCCGGGGAGGAGGAGCTCTCCCACCAGGCGAACGAGTACGTCAAGATCGAGGCGGTCGCGCGCGCGTCGGAAGTGTTCAAGAAGTACGCCCAGCGGTTGAGCCAATCACGGACCGCCGCGTAGGCCGGCCCGTGCGGATCGCCGAGCTCTCGACCCGCTACCCGCCGGGCCCGGGCGGCGTCGAGCGGCACGTGGGCGAAATCGCCCGGCGACTGTCGGCGCAGGGTCACGCGGTGGCGGTCCTCACCACCGACCTCTACCGGGAGTTCCCTTGGCAGAGACTCCCTAGAGCGGTCCCACGGCGCGAGCTCATCGATGGCGTCGAGGTCGTTCGCCTGCGCGCGGTCTCCCTGCCGGGGGAGCTCCACTACCCGTTCGTGCTCGGCCTTGCGAGGACGCTCGAGCGCTTTCGACCGGACATCGTGCACGTCCACACGTACGGCACCCACCAAGCAACCGTCGCGCGCCGGTTCTTCCGACGGACCGGGACCCCGTACGTCCTCACCGCCCACTTCCACCCTCCGTGGTCGATCGAAGGCGGGCGGCTCCGCCACGCCCTGCGGAACTACTACGATCGCCGGCTCGCCGCGCCGGTCCTCGCGGACGCGCGCCGGCTGATCGTCCAGACCCAAGCGGAGGAGAGACTGATCCGGGAATACCCGTTCCACCTGCCGCCCATCGCCACGATCCCCCCGGGATACGCCCCCCTTCCCGCTCCGTTGCCCGGAGACAGGCCCTTCTCGCGCTCGCTCGGCCTCGACGGCCCCTTCCTCCTCTTCGTCGGCCGTCTCGCTTCGAACAAGGGGCTCATCCCCCTCCTCGACGCCTTTCAGACGCTCAGCCAGCGGGAACCCGCGTCCCACCTGGTCCTCATCGGGGAGGACGGGGGGATGCGAGCGTCGCTCGAGGCCCGCATCGTCACCCTCGGTCTTTCGGGTCGGGTGCATCTCACCGGATTCCTTTCGGATGAGGCCCGGCTCGCCTCCGCGTTCTCCGAGGCACGTCTGTTCGTCCTTCCGAGCGACTACGAGGCGTTCGGCCTCGTCCTTCTGGAAGCGCTCGCCCAGGGCACGCCCGTGATCGCGAGCTCCGTCGGAGGGATCCCGGAGTTCATCGAGGACGGGAAGGCCGGGCGCCTCGTGGAGCCTCGCAATGCGAGCGCGCTGCGCGCCGCGATCCTCGACCTCTGGAACGACGAAGGCACGCGCGTGCAGATGGGGGAGTACGGGCGGCGCGAGGTCGTCCCCCGGTACAGCTGGGATCGCGTCGTCGACCGGCTCGTCGACGTGTTCGAGCTGGCTCTCCGGCCATGAGGATCGCTCAGGTCTCCCTGCGCTTCGACGCCCCGGGCGGCGTCGAGACCACGGTGCGGGAGCTCTCCCGTCGCCTTCGCACGTCGGGCGACGACGTGACGGTGTACGCGAGCGACCTCTACGACGAGGGCCGGTGGGAACGACGTTCCCGATTCGCGCCGAACGTCGACGGCGTCCCGGTCGAGCGGTTCCCGGTCTACCGGCGCCTCGTGCCCGGGGTCACCATGCCGCTCATGGTGGGGCTCATCGGGGCCCTCGCGCGGGACCGCCCGGAGGTGATCCACGCCCATTCGCACCGGTACGGCCACGTCCTCGAGTGCGCCCTCGTCGCGCGGGCTCTCCGCATCCCGCTCGTGGTCTCCACCCACTATCATCCGGCCGATCGGCGGGAGCCGGTCCGAAAACGCGCCCTCCTCCGCCTGCAGGATGTGCTGTTCGGCGCGAGCGCGTACCGGATCGCATCCGCCCTCGTCGCGGAGACCGCTCTGGAGGCGGGCCTCCTGGGAGGATTCGCGCCCTCGGAGCGCATCCACATCATCCCGCCCGGGATCGACCTCGGGGTGTGGCGGAACGCCTCCGTCGGGGCTCGGCCCGACAGCCTACCGTCTCGCTACCTCCTGTACGCGGGCCGGATCGCACCGAACAAGGGACTTGAGGTCCTCCTGCACGCGCTCGCCCTCGTGCCACCGCCGGACCGTCTTCCTCTCGTCCTCGTCGGGCGCGACTGGGGAGAACGTCCACGCCTCGAGGCGCTGGCCCGGCTGCTCGGGATCGAAGCCTACGTGAGCTGGATGGGATACGTCGCCGACCCCGACGAATACCAGAGCATGTTCCGCGGCGCCGCTGCGTTCGTCCTCCCTTCGGAATGGGAGGCGTTCGGGCTCGTCCTCCTTGAGGCGATGGCCTCGGGGGTCCCGATCATCGCGACGAGCGTCGGGGGGGTTCCGGAGGTCCTGGATCGTGGCCGTGTGGGTCGTCTCGTGCCGCACGGCTCGCCCAAGGCTCTCGCAGAGGCGCTCCACGATGTGGTTCGGTCACCGGGAACCTTCCGGCCCGGGGTCGATGCGGCGCGGACATGGGTCGATCGATTTTCGTGGGAACGGTGCGTTGCCGCGCACCGCAGGGTCTACGCCCTGCTCGCAGGGGTTCGCGCGGCCTGACGCTCGAGGGATCGGATCTCGCGGGAGAGCGTCGCGAGCGCACGGCGTTCCTCACCGCGTTTCGCGGCCGTCGCACCCTGGAGCATGAGCGCGATCAGCCGAAGGAGCACGCTAGCTCACCTCCTTCGCGTAGGCACGTAGGATCCCGATCCCTTTCGTGAGGTCGGCGCGCGACGCCGCGAAGGAGATGCGGAGATGGGCCGCTCCGAGGGCCCCGAACGCATCGCCGGGGGTGGTGATGAGTCCACGACGGAGGAGCGCGTAAGCGACCTCGGTGGGCGTCTTCGGCCAGTCGAACCTCGGAAAGGCGTAGAAGGCGCCCGCGGGCGGTACGCAGGTCATCCCGGGGATCCGGTTGAGTTCTCGGACGACGATCGCGCGCCGTGCTCGGAACTCTCGCATCATCGGGCGGGTCGCAGCGGAACCGAGCTCGAGCCCGGCGAGCGCGGCGACCTGCGCCGGGGTCGAGGGGCAGGCCATGACGTGGTAGTGGACCTTGTTGATCTCGGGGGCGAGCGTGGCCGGCGCGAGGAGGAAGCCCAACCGCCAGCCCGTCATCGCGAGGCGCTTCGAGAACGAATTGACGACGATCACGCGCTCCGAGCGGCCCCAGAAGGAGGCGAACGTACCCTCGTAGACCATCTCGTCGTAGACCTCGTCGGAGACGATCGTGAGATCGTGCTTCTCGGCGAACGCGACGACGCGATCCACCACCGAGGAGGAGAAGACACCCCCCGTCGGGTTCGATGGGGAGTTCACGACGATCGCTCGGGTGCGTGGGGTCACGCTCGCCTCGAGCTGGTCGAAGTCCGGCTCGAACCCTCGGTCCTCGCGAAGCTCGTACGGCACGGGGAAGGCACCGGCGAGGCGGGCGTGCGGAGCGTAGAGGACGAAGCCCGGATCCGGGACGAGAACCTCGTCGCCCGGATCGTAGATCGTGAGGGCCGTGGCCATGAGGCCCTCGGATCCGCTCCCGGTCACGAGCACGTTATCGATGGCGGTCGCAGGGTCGCGCGCGCGGTAGAGGCTCGCGATCTTCGCGCGCAGCGCGGGTATCCCTGCCGAGGGACCGTAGTGGTTCTGTCCATTCTGGACCGCGGCGCACAGCGCGTCGATGACGACTTTCGGGGGATCGAAGTCCGGCTCGCCGAGACCGAGGTTGATCGCGTGGGCGGGCGCCCCCTCGAACATCTTCCGGATGCCCGAAATCTGCACGCCGCGGGCCCGCTGAGCGACCACAGGACCGCGCGACCGGACCTGCCTTCTTTACAGTTGCCGACGAAACGCTCGCCGGTTTCGGTCCGCGCCGTGCTCTGCTGCCCATAGCCCTCTTCTACTCCCCGAGCTCCCACGCGCTCGCAGGGGTCGAATGCCGGTCACCGTCGTCGTCGGCGCCCAGTTCGGCGACGAGGGCAAGGGAAAGATCACCGACTGGCTCGCCTCGAGGTTCCGCTACGTCGTCCGCACCGGAGGGGGTCCGAACACGGGCCATACCGTCCACCTCGCCGCTGGGACGGCCGTGCTGCACCAGGTCTCGTGCGGTGTGCTCCGGCCCGGCGTCCTCGGGATTAGCGGACCAGGGATGGTGATCGACCCGTTCGGCTACGAGACGGAACTCGCGGACCTTCGGAACCGCCACCTTCTCCACGGTGAGCCCGTCCTCTCCGAGCGAGCCCACGTCCTCCTCCCACTCCACGAGATCGAGGACGGATGGGAAGAGTCGGTCCGTCAGGGCGGTTCCTCCTCGGCGGGCCTCGGCACGACGCGCCGCGGGATCGGGCCCGTGTACGCGGACCGATACGGCCGTTGGGGGCTCCGGATCGCCGACCTCCTGCGGCACGAGATCCTCGCCTCACGCCTCGACCTCCTCTACCGGAAGAAGGCTCACCTCCCGGGGCTTCCCCCCATCGCGGAGCTCCGCAGCCGGCTCGCCGAAGTGGGAAGCCGGCTCGCCCCGTACGTGCGGGCGACCGAACCGATCCTCTGGGGGGCGATCGAGCGCTCCGAACCGATCCTTCTCGAGGGCGCGCAGAGCGTCCTCCTCGACATCGACTTCGGAACCTACCCGTACGTGACGAGCTCGCATCCGACGAGCGCGGGCGCTCTGATGGGGAGCGGGATCCCGCCGCAGGAGCTCGATGAGTCGGTCGGAGTGGCGAAGGCGTACGCGACCCGGGTGGGCGCGGGACCGTTCCCGACCGAGGTCGAAGGCGAGATGGGCGAGTACCTGCGGAAAGCCGGATCCGAGCGTGGCGCGACGACCGGTCGTCCTCGACGCTGCGGGTGGCTTGACCTCGTGATGCTCCGCTACGCGACCCGCCTCAACGGGTTCACCTCGCTCGCCATCACTAAGGTCGATGTCCTCGGCGGCCTCGATGAGATCCCGGTCTGCACCCAGTACGTGACCCCTGCCGGCGAGACGCTGACGGACTACCCGCCTCCCGTCGCCGAGGATCTCGCGAAGGTGATGCCGGCGTACGAGCGCTTCCCTTCGTGGCCCAAGTTCACCGAGCGCCTCAAGGAACGGCTCCGGCGCGAGGGAGCTAAGGCTCTCCCTGCGGAGCTCCGGCGATTCCTCACCTACCTGCACGAACAAACGCGGGTCCCGGTGGAGTTCGTGAGCTTCGGCTCGGCGCGCGAGGACACCCTCTGGATGGGGCGAGGAGCGCCATCGAGGATGACCGACGCTGTCGCCCCCTGGTCGGGCTAGTTCGTCCGCACCCGCGTCCGGGCCTGTGACGAGCTTCGACCCGTTCCTCTACGTCGCTCTCGCCGCCGGCTTCGTCGGCGGCCGGGTCTGGCATCCGTCCGGTACTTGGATTCCTCGGGCGACCGAGGCTTCCATCGTGACCCTTGTGTTCATCCTCGGTGCGACGATCGGGTCGTTCCCCGTCGCCGGGCTTCTCTCCGCGATCCCTCTCGCCTTCCTGTTCACCGCGATCCTTCTCGGATCGACGGGCCTCGCCGCGGTCGGCCTCTCCCGCGTTACGGGAACTCCGCGCACGCAGTCGCACGAAGCGGACCGGACTCAGCTTGGCCATCGCACCTTCTTCCCGATCGTCCTGGTAGTCGCACTCGTAGCTGGCGCCGTCGTCGGTTACTCGGTTTGCCTTCCGGTGGACCTACTCCGCCCCCTCAACCTCTACCTGTTGCTGATCTTGGTCGGGCTGGGCG
>JAKIWU010000076.1 GCA_022749905.1 Thermoplasmata archaeon | reverse complement strand
TGATCGAGCCCCCCGAGAGCGAAGCGATCTCGGACTCCCAGAGCGAGTTGATCTCGTCCCCGGTGGGGTTCCCGGTCTGGCCGAAGATGGGGAACGCACAGGGGCTCCCGCTCGAGCAGCTACGGAGCTCGGGGTCGTAGTACGGTCCCGACGGGTTCTGCATCTGCGCCCACCAGTAGTCGGGGCAGGCCTTGTTCGTGTGGTTGGGCGTCGAGCACGGATCGGCGCTCGGCCACGGGATGTTGGTCGGGTCGTAGTTCCCCATGAACTGGGGGATCGCGCCGCCCATGTTGAACGAGAACTGGATGCCGTTCTTGGTTTGGATCGTGTTTTCGATCGTCGCGTACGGGTAGGCGAGCGCGAAGAACTCGCGCATGCCGAGGTAGCTGAAGAAGTCGATCGGGATCGTGATCGCGTTCGTCGAGAGCTTCTGCGCCGTCGGCAGGTTGAACTCCATGTTGAACGGCGAGAAGCCGATGTTGAGCGTGGGCGCCTGGAGCGCGTTCACCTTCCCCTGGGAGATGAGCTGGAGCAGAAGCCCGATGGAGGTGAGCGGAATGTTCGCGAAGTCGGCGGACCCGAACCGGTACGCCTGCTCACCGGGCGTCTCGGACGTTTCCCAGGTGATGTCGATCGTACTCGCATACTGCTTGGCCTTCGGCTGGCATCCGGCCCAGGTGCAGTATGGGTTCTCGCTGTACGCCGGGTTCGCCTTGAGCTCGTAGGATGCGCCGATGATGTACGCCGACATGTAGTAGGGCCCGGAGCCGAGCATGCTCCACTGGACGTTGCCGAGGAAGCGGCCGTTGAACGAGCCGCTCCCGAGCTCCTCCCACTGGTCCCACCCGGTCGCGGGGATCTCCGAGTAGTTCGTCAGCACGGGGGCGCCGAGCCCGTGCGTGCCGATGGCTCCGCAGGGCTGGTCGCCAGCGCCCGAGATGTTCCCCGAGGTCCAGTACGGGATCCCGGCGCCCTGACCCCTCGCGCTGAACCAACCGCACGAGACGATCCCGCCCCCGAGAGGGTCAGCGACGAGCTCGAGGAAGTCCGGCCACGGGTGTCCGCCACCGTTGGCATGGAAGGTCACGCAGCCGTGGTCATTGCTCAATCCCGCCGCAGGGCACGCGGTGCCGTTGATGGTCATCGAGTTGAGAATCCGTTGCGGTGTGTTGTTGTACGCTCCGTGGATCAAGTTCCACGTGAGGTTCCCCTGGTCGAGGAGCGATTGCGCGATGATCCATCCGTTGTGGACGGTCGGCGCGGGGAGCGTCGAGAAGCCGAGCGTCCTCGCGATCGAGAAGACGACGTCCGTGGGATACATGGCCCAACGCGCGCCCGTCCCCGGGTCGTAGAACGTCGCGTTCCGCTGGATGACGAACGTGTAGTCGGTCTTGTTCTGAAGGGAGTCGTGGTAGAGGGCCGTGCACTGTGCGCTCCCCGGAACGCACGTGGCCGCCTCCGGCACGAAGTTCGTGGGGTCTGGACCGACCTTGGTACCGTTGTAGGTGATCAGGGTCTGGTAGACGTTGAAAATGGGCTCAGCGCCGACCGTCTCATAGTCGATCGCCGGATCCTCCGACGCGGCGCCCCCCGGTGCGAGCTCGTAGCCGATGATCGTTCCAGGATGCGGGCTCTTCGGGGCGACGGTCCCGTAGATGCCCGCGTGGTTTCCCGCGCTCGCCACGAATACGGTCCACGTGTAGTTCTGGAGCACCGTCGAGGTCGCGTTGTGGCTCTTCCCCACGAACGTGACCTCGTAGACCCCGGAGGTGGTGAACTGCGCGGTGGCTTGCGCGCTGGTGCTTGAGTTCGGACCTGCGGTGAGGTGCCCGCCCGTGGAAACGGCGATCGTCGGCGGAAGGGTCGAGAAGGAGGGATTCGTCGGCTGGGAACTGTAGCTCCCCGAGAACGTGACCGAGCCCCCGGGCGAGAGGACGCTCGTAACCCCACGGGTCCCGGGTGCGGCGGTGCTGTTCGAGATGATCGAGGCAGCGATCGAGGCGGTCGATCCGATGTTGCCCACCGTGCTTGCCGGAATGATCGTGAGCGCGATGAGCGCCGGGAGGTTGTCGTGGGTGAGGCCGTTGACGGCGGCTTGAGCGAAGACGAGGTAGGTGCCCGGCCACGCATAGGCATGCGAGGAGATCGAGTTCGTCGTCTTGGCGGTCGAGCCGTCACCGAAGGAAAAGGTGTACGAGGTTGCTGTTTCTCCCGAGGGCACGGCCGCGGTGAACGAGACCTGGGCGTTTTGGGTCGCCGACTTGAACGGCGCGAACACCGAGACGTCGTGGAGGTTTTCGTACCGGGCACAGGCCGGGGAGGTGATCGGAGCGCATTGGTCGATCGGGGGATGCTTCGAGAACCCGCCCATGACACCGTAGGTGCCGACACCGACCGAGGCGAGGACGGCGACCACCAAAATGGCGGCAAACGTGGTGGTCAATCCGGGCGAGTGATTCCGTCCTGCGCGCACGGCGAACGTTGTCGCGAGTTCCATGTCGAATCCTTCCATTTACCGACGGGCGGTCGGCTCGGGGGAGAGCTACCCCCGACCCATATATACCTCTCCGGTCGCGCCCTCGTCAGGGCGTCTCCCCGGCCTCACTCGTCGGTGGATGGACGAGCTCGGAGAGCACGCGGAAGGCGTGCAGAACGTCGGCTTCCCGGACCACGAAGGTCGAGTCGGTGTAGACGCTCATGATCTCGAGGCTGTTGATCCCCGCACGGAAGAGAGCCCCCGCAAGGAAGGCGAGGACCCCCGGAGTTTCGACGATGATCTCGGGGCTCCGAACGGTGACCGCGGAGAGCTGACGGTTGACGCCGAGGGTCGAACGGCGGCCGATCGCTTGGAGCACGAGGTCGACGAGATCCTCTTCGCAAAGGATCGTAACGGCCCCAGGACCTTGGAGAAGCTGGAGGAGATGCCGACGGTCGGCGAGGAGCGTCCGTCCTGTCTCGAGGACGCGGCCGAGCACGTCCCAATCGTTGCGAGCGGTGACGATCGCGACCCGGGTCCGGATCTCGAGTCGGCTCGCCTTGACGACATCGAGCACTCGCATCTCGAGCGGGCGATCCGCGCGCATGTGCCGCTGGTAGCGCCGGCAGGCGACCTCGATCGCCTCCTGGTTCGCGAGGCCGGTCTCGGCGCGAATCTTCCGCGCGAGGGCTGTGAAGTTCACCACATTGTAACCGAGGCAATCGCGGACGGCCGGGTGGTCGTCGATGTACCGGCGGGTGAGCTCCGCCGCTGTGGGCCCGGTTCCCTTCTCTTCGCTCATGCTTCGAGCCAGGCACCCCCGCGGCACGACCCACGGAACTCCTCCTCCATCAGGGTTCCGCCCCTTTCGAACTGGCAGCGGGTGCGTCGAGTTTTTCCCTCGTCCGGACGTCGAAGATTGCCCCAGTGTGGCATGCGGCGCGAGCGGCAGGCGCTCGCCTTATCTGCCTTACGGCCCTTCCGCCTTCTACGAGGGTTCCCAGGGTCCAGTCGCCCAGGGAGCGCGTATCGAACCTGTGGTGACCCAGAGGCGGCATCTTAGACTCCTCCCGTGCCGGGATTGCGGGCATCTGCGGGCGAGCCACTACATCCTCGCGCCCCAGGACGGCCACCTTCGACGGCATTTCTCGCGTCCTCGCGACCGGACGACGCCGATGCCCTGCCATGTGACCTCCTGCGCGTGCCCCAAGTTCTACGGGGATTCCCAGTCGATCCTCTGTCCCGTCTGCGCCCGTGAGTACGCGACCCGGGCGAGCCTCGAGATCCACCTCTACGGCCACCACCCCGGGCTCACGGCGCGGGAGCGATCGCTTCTCCTGCACGGAGCGATGAGCGGCCAAACCGTCTTGCCCGCCTCGACCTTGATCCGGCTCGGCGCCCCATCGACCGACGGGGAACCCGCCGATGTCTAGTGGCCCCCCCTCGGGGCGGGCGCGATCTCGAACAGCTGTTCCGGTAGCCCGCAGGCTCTTCGAAGGCGTCGCAACCGTCGGAGTTCGCGAACGCTCGCGGCCGCTGCCCGGCGCCGTCGTCCTTCGACCTCCGTGAGAAGCCTCTCGACGGAACGCCTCGAACTCCCGCCCTCGACGGTCCGTCGCTCGGGCTCTTCGTCGGGGCCGGGCAGCCGGAACTTGCGAGGGATCTCGGGGAACGCGCTGCGGAGCTCTCGCGCGGAGAAGCTCGCAAGGGATCGCTGGGAGCGTTCTGCCCGGTCGACGAAAGCCCCAACGCGCACGTGGGCTCTTCGGAAGGGAACACCGGCCCGGACCAGTTCATCTACGAGCTCAACGGAGGCGGTGGCGGCCCCTGATGCCTTTGGCGATAGGAACTCGGCGCTCGCGATCATGGGGGCGAGAACGTCGAAGGTGAGCGCCGCCCGCCGCACCGACTCGACCAGGAGTGGCTTCCCAGCCTGGAGGTCCCTCTGGTAGCCAAGAGGGAGCGACCGGACGAGAGCGAGGTGGGCCATCAACCGGCCAAGGGCGCCCGCGCTCTCGGCCCGGACGAGCTCGGCGAGGTCGGGGTTCCTCTTGTGCGGCATGAGGGAGCTCGTTGTGACGAACGCGTCCCCGAACCGGACCCTTCCCACCTCACCCATCGAGCCGATGATGAGTTCCTCGGCGAGCTGGCTCGCGTGAAGCTGCGCGAGCGCGAGGGCGAACGCGGTCTCGATCGCGCCATCGCGATCCGACACGGCGTCGATCGATGACGGGTGCGGTGCGTCGAATCCCAAGAGCCTCGCGGTGAGCCGGCGGTCGAGAGGCAGGGAGCTCCCCGCGAGGGCGCCGCTTCCGAGGGGCGAAAGGCGAACGGATGCGCGAACCCGCGCGAGGCGCTCGAGATCGCGCGCGAAGCGCAGCGCGTGCGCGCCGAGGATCCCGGCCCAGTAGAGGCGCTGGGCGGGCTGCATGTGGGTCCACCCGTCGACGGTGCGGAACGCCGATGGCCTGCGCGCCGCCACGACCAAACTCCCCACGACCCGCTCGAGGCGGAGCTCGAGCGCAAGGAGGGCCTCGCGTTCGTAGACGGCGAGGTCGGTCGCCACCTGGTCGTTCCGGCTCCGTCCGGTATGGAGGCGTTCTCCGTCCTTCCCGATACGCCGGGTGAGGGTGCGCTCGATGTTCAGGTGAACATCCTCGTGGACCGGGTCGAGGCGGTAGCGTCCCGATGCCGCGAGGCGGGCGATGGACCTGAGACCGCGGAGGATCCGGTTCGCGCTCGGCTTCGGCAGGATGCCGGCGTCGCCCAGCATCCTGGCATGGGCGATCGAGCCCCAGAGGTCCGCACCGAGAAGCGCTCGGTCCTCGGAGGTGGATTCCGAGAGGCGGAGCGCCGCGGCGTCAAGTCCTCGGGAGAACCGCTCTCGCAGCACGCTTCGGCCTCCTCGCCGCGCTCGCGGGCCGGGCGGTCGTGCCAGCCTTGCGGGCGTACGCGAGCTCGTTCGCGAGTCCGTAGAGGTGGATGAACCCGACGGCGGCATCCTGACGGAACGTGCTGCCCCGGCCGAACGTCGCGAGTTCGGAGTCGAGCAGGGAGTAGGGCGAACGGCGGCCGACGGAGCGGACCGATCCTTGGTGAAGGCGCAGGGTCACATCCCCGGTCACGACGTCCTGGGTCCGCTCGACGAAGGCCTGCAACGCCTCCCGGAGCGGGGAGAACCACAGCCCTTCGTAGACCACCTCCGCGAATCTCCGATCCACGAGGCCCTTGAACGAAAGGAGGTCCCGCGGCAGGACGAGCGACTCGAGCGCGCGATGCGCCTCGACGAGGGCGACCGCCCCGGGGCATTCGTACGTTTCGCGCGACTTGATGCCCACCACGCGGTCCTCGACGTGGTCGATGCGCCCGACGCCGTGGCGTCCCGCGCGCCGGTTCATGGTGCGGACGAGCTCGACCGGCTCGAGGTGCTCGCCGTCGAGGGAGACCGGCCGTCCTGCCTCGAACGAGACGACGACCCGCTCGGGCGCCTTCGGCCAGGTCTCGGGGTGCCCGGTCCATTCGTACACGTCCTCGGGCGCCTCGCGGTCGGGCTCCTCGAGGATGCCGCCCTCGATCGACCGTCCCCAGAGGTTCTCGTCGACGGAGTACGGGGACTCCTTCGTGACGCGGATCTTCAAGCCCCGCTCCTCGGCGTACCGGATCTCGTCCTCCCGGTTCATGTTCCACTCGCGGACCGGCGCGAGGACCTCGAGCCCTGGGGCGAGGGTGCGGATCGCGACGTCGAAGCGGACCTGATCGTTCCCCTTCCCGGTGCATCCGTGGGCGACGGCCCCGGCGCCGACCTCCGTCGCGACGGAGGCGAGCGTGCGCGCGATGAGGGGACGGGCGAGCGCGGTGGAGAGGGGGTAGGTTCCCTGGTAGAGCGCGTTCGCACGGACGGCGGGCCAGAGGAACTCCTCGACGAACGTCGCCTTGGCATCGACCAGCCGCGCGTCGCGGGCTCCGTTCAGGCGCGCGCGGTCGAGGGCACCGGGAAGCTCGCCCTCCTGTCCGACGTCGACCGTGAGGGCCGTGACGTCGGCATCATAGTGCTCCCCGAGCCAGGGGATCGCGACCGACGTATCGAGACCACCGGAGTAGGCGAGGACGACATGGCGGCGCG
>JAKIWU010000075.1 GCA_022749905.1 Thermoplasmata archaeon | reverse complement strand
TCGGGATCGTCGCCCACTTGCGGGACGATCAGGTTCGTCACCTCGACGTGCACGCCGAGCTTCTGGAGGCCCTCCATCGTGTCGCGGATCGGTTCCGGCCCCTTCGCGGAGATGTACTTCCGCATGAATCCGGGCTCCCCGCTCCCTTTGAAATCGATCGAGACGGCGTCGAGGTCCGAGCCGATGTACGCCACCGCCTCCGGCGTCATGTAGCCGTTCGTAACAAAGTTGGCGAACAGGCCGCGGGCATGCGCGGCTCGGATGACGTCCCGGGCGTACTCGATGAAGATCGTCGGCTCGTTGTAGGTGAAGGTCACGCCCTGGCAGTCGAGGCGCTCGGCGGTATCGACCGCGGCCTCGGGCGAGAGCGGCCGGCCTTGGATCTCGTGCTCCTGCGAGATCTCCGCGTTCTGGCAGTAGAGGCAACGCCAGTTGCACCCGACGGTCCCGATCGAGAACACGCGGCTTCCCGGATGGAAATGGGAGAGCGGCTTTTTTTCCACCGGGTCAATCTGGACCGCCGCCGCTCGACCGTACGTCAAGAGCACGAGACGGCCGGCCTCATTCTTTCGGACGAAACAGAAGCCGTGGGATCCTGTGGGGATCGCGCAGTACCGCGCGCACGCGGTGCAGCGTACCTTCCCTCCCTCCAAGGGTTCGAATAACGTCGCCGGATGCGCCACACGATGCCTTCGGGATCCGACCTCGGACCTCGGCCCGTGTACGGGCGCCACGAGCCATTACGTTTGAGGAGGACGCGTCGCGGTCGCGCGACAAGGTTCATGCTCCGGAAGTCGTGGCGCCGTCGATGGTGAGCGCGTCGGAGGCGGGGGCGACGGCCTCGATGGCGGATCGGATCGAAACGGAGGTCCTCGCGCGGATCTCCCCCTCCGAGGACCTGTTGCGAAGGCTCGAAGGCGTTCGAGAGCGTCTCCTCCACCGCGCGGCCGAGGCCGCGCAACACCGCGCGTCCCCCATCGTTCGCAGTCTCATCGCCGGCAGCGCGGCGCGCGGGACCTTCCTCGTCGACCGGCTCGACATCGACCTCTTTCTTCTGTTCCCCCCGACGCTCGATCGTGAGGCGCTCGAGCGCGAGGGCCTCGGCCTCGCGCGGGACCTCCTCGAGCAACCCGAGATGCGGTACGCGGAACATCCGTACCTACGAGGGAAGTTCGAGGGCTTCGAGGTCGACGCGGTGCCCGGCTACGCGATCACCGATCCGTCGAAACCGTTGAGCGCCGTCGATCGCACCCCGTTCCACCAGGCGTACCTGGAAGCACGATCCACCCCCCGATCGCTCGGCGAGGTTCGGCTCTCGAAGCAGTTCCTTCGCGCGCTTCGGATCTACGGTTCGGAGGCCCGCACGGGCGGGTTCTCCGGATACCTCGTCGAGCTCCTCGTGCTCAAGTTCGGTTCCCTGCGCGGCCTCCTCCAATCGGCCCGCGGCTGGTCGATCCCCCATCGGCTCGAGAGTCACCCCGAGGCGAAGCCCAGGGTCCCCGACGATGTCGCTCTCATCTTCGACGACCCGGTCGATCCTCACCGCAACGTGGCGACCGCCCTCTCTCGCCGGAACCTCGCGCTCTTCATTCTCGCCGCCGCCGCCTACCTGGACCGGCCCTCGGCGGACGCTTTCACGGTGCCGCCGGTGGCGTCGCTCTCCCTCCCGGACGCTCGGGCCAGGATCGCGGAGCGCGGTACCCACGTCGCGGCGCTCACCCTCCCGCGACCGGCGCTCGTCGACGACGTCCTCTACCCGCAGATCCGCAAGGCTGAGAGGGCGTTGGGCGAGGCCGCCGCCCGGGGCGGGTTCGACCTCCTCGGAACCGCGGGGGCAGCCGGACCCGAAAGCATCGTCCTCCTCGTGGAGGTGTCCCAGGCACAGCTCCCGTCGGTCCGCGTCCACCCCGGGCCTCCGGTCGGCATGGACCGGAGCGACTCGTTCCTCCAGAAATGGTCCCGCGCCGACGCCCCTGTCCTCCAGGGCCCGTACGTCACTGCCGATGGTCGGATCGCCGTAGACGCCCGCCGTGAGCGCCGAACCCTCGAGCAGGTGCTCGACGGAGCGCTCGATCAGTTGCCGCTCGGCCGCGATCTCCGGTCCGCGCCACGGGACGCTCGGACGATCCGGCCCCTCGATGCCTGCCGAGAGAGCGAGGAGCTCTCGCACGCGCTCGGCGAACTTCTCGACAAGCGGCTGCCGTGGATGCGTCGGCCCCGCACCTAGCCCGGCAGCTGGTTCAAGAACAGGAACCAGAGACCGAGCCAGCCGAGGATCAGCGTGATCAAGAGCCACGTCCAATCGCCCTTGGTGTACTCCCCCGCGAGGGGGCGAACGGTCCGAATGAGGTAGGGGGCGGCCACGACCCCGGCGAGGCCCGCGAGCCACGCCACCGGGCTCGGGAGGTTCGTCCGGTCAAGACCCCAGGAGACGACCGCGAGCAGGATCGCGAGCGCGACCGAGACGATCGTCGCGATCGACTGCTCGTACTCGTGCTCGAGAAACTTCCGTTCGTCGAACTCCGGGAACTGGAACGACTCGTACCGTTCCTGCTCCTCGAGGCGCCGCTTCGCCTTCTTGGCCAACGCCTAACCCCCGCGGGCGCCGCCGGCGCTCGCGTAGAGCTCCTCGGCGTGGTAGGAGCTCCGCACCATCGGACCGGATTCAACGCCGCGGAAGCCCGCCTCCCGGGCGAGCTCGCCGTAGCGGTCGAATTCCGCGGGCGGGACGTACCGAGCGACGGCGACGTGCGCGGGGCTCGGCTGGAGATATTGGCCGAGGGTCAGGAGGTCGACGCCGACGGCGCGAAGATCAGCCATCGCTTGGGCCAGCTCGTGGTCCGTCTCCCCCAGTCCCAGCATGATCGAACTCTTCGTGATCAGCGTCGGACCCCCGAGCGAGCGAGCCCGCGCCAGGAGACGGAGGGAGGTCCGGTAGCCGGCTCGCCGATCGCGAACCTTCGGCGAGAGGCGTTCGACGGTCTCGAGGTTATGCCCGAGCACGTCCGGCCGCGCCGCGAGAACACTCGCGAGCGCCCGTTCCGAATCGCCGAGGTCGCCGACGAGGAGCTCGGTGAGCACCGTCGGGCGACGTGTCCGGATGGCGCGGACGGAGTCCGCGAGGATCGAGGCACCTCCGTCAGGAAGATCGTCGCGGCAGACCTGGGTCAGGACGACGTACTTGAGGCCCCATCGCTCCACCGCGCGCGCGACGCGGTCGGGCTCCGACGCGTCGACAGCGCCGTTCCCCCAGTGCGTGCGGACGGCGCAGAAGCCGCAGCGTCGCGAGCAGTCCGTACCGAGGAGCATGAGCGTCGCGGTCCCCGCGGACCAGCACTCGGGAAGGTTCGGGCACCGGGCCTCCCGACACACGGTTCCGAGCTCCTGGTCGAGGAGGAGGGTCCGCACGCCCGCGTACCGATCCCCGGTCGGAGGGCGCGTTCGGATCCAGGGGGGAAGCGGGCGCAGCCCGGTAGGGGAAGAAACGGCTCCCGACGTCGCCACGGGCGCGGCGAGCCGAGCGGGTCCCTTTAGGGTTTGCGAGCGGACGGCCGACGGAACTTCGTCTCGAGGACCGTCGTAAGGTAGCTCGCGGGCACCTCGTCCATTCCGACACGGGCGGCCTCGCCCACGCCGGTCGACTCGAGTTGGACGATGCCCTCCCGTTCAAGGCTCCGGAGGGTTCGCCAAAACGTCACGCGGCTCACGGGAACGCGCCCGTACTCTTCGGCGGCCGCCTTGTAGGCCTCCCGCACCCGGTCCGTCGGAGTGCGGGCCCGAGGTCCACGAAGGGTCCGGGAAATCGCGAGGAGGGCGAGGAGCTCGTTCTCGCCCAGATCCTCGAGCTTCGATTCCGTGAGGGTGGGGTAGATCGATCCCTTCGCCGCGCGGACCTCCTCCGGGCGGATCTCGTTCGCACCCGCTTCCTCCGCGAGGTGCGCCGAGCCCCCAAGGAGCTCGAGCGCGAACCGAGCGTCTCCCGTCGGAGCGGCGAGAGCCGCGATCTGGGCGAGCACGTCGGCCGAGTAGCTCCCCTTGCGGAGGGCGAGGCCGGCACGGAAGGACAGGATGGCCCGGAGATCTTCCGCGTTGTAGGCAGAAAGCTGGAGGCGATGGGTGACCCCGAAGCTCGAGCGACTTGCCGCATCGAGGTACGGGAGGATGTCGTCGGGGGCCACGAGGAAGAGGGAGATCGATCCGAGTCCCACCTCGCCGGAACGGGTGAGGAGGTAGACGAGCTTCGTCTCCTGCCGGACGAGCGCCCCGGCCTCGTCGAGGATCAGGAGACGGTGCGCCGGGTTTCGACGGAGCCCCTGCTCGAAGACGTCCATCATCTCCGGCACACCATAGCCCCGGTCGGGCAGAGAAACCCCGACGCTGCGTAGAAGCTCGAGGAGCACCGTTCGGTCGCTCGAACGACGCCAGCAGTTCACGTAGTGGGCGACAACGGGTTTCCCGCCGGCCCGGGCGGACTTCGACAGATCCTGCGCGAGCCTCTTCGCGAGAGCGGTCTTCCCACTTCCGACACCACCGGTGAGGAGGTGATGGTACGGGATCCCCTTCGGGAGCGAGGTGCGGAAGCGCTTCCCCAGGAGTTCGAGTTCCCGATCGCGTTGGACGAGCCGGGGTGGAACAAAGGAGGGATCGAGGGTCTCTTCGGCGGTCAGGATCGAACCCATGGAACCTCCGGGAGCCAGCGACGTCCGCGCGCGAGATTTGAGCTTGGTGGGAAGGGAGCTCACCGGCCGCGGAGCCCGATCCGTCGAACCACGATCGTCGCGTTCGCGTCCGGAGCCTGGCGACCGTCGACGGAGAGCCAGCGCAGGGCGCGGGCATAGCGGCGATACGCCCGGTGGGCACGGCGGAGCACGGCGGGGCGCTCCAGGAGGGAGGCGGTCGATCGACGACCTCGGAGCCGCGCGAGGGCGAGCCCGGGGTCGAGGTCGACGAGCACGACGAGGTCGGGCTCCCGGGCCACCGTTCTCTCGAGACGCTCGAGGCGGCGACGCACGGTCGGCGGGAGTGCGCTCCCTTGGTAGGCGAGGGTCGAATAGAACGAACGATCCTGCAGCACCACCTCCGCTCGCTCGAGCGCGCGCTCGATTCGCTCCCGCGCGATGGCCCGATCGAGCGTGAACCAGAGGGCAGCCTGCCAGGGATCCCGCGCCGTGATCGCGGCGCCCTTTCTTCCGAGCTCGGGGTCGGCTGGTTCGGCGGTCCGCACGACGGTTCGACCTCGGGCCCGCAGCGCTTTCGCGATCGCACGCGCGAGCGTGGATTTCCCCGCGCCGTCGATGCCTTCCAAGGCCACGAGCTGGCCGCGGCCCACGCGACCTCGCGTCACGTCGATCTCCCAGGACCGCGTGCGGGGGTAAAGCCGTAGACGGAGCGGACCGAGGTCTCGAACGGGATGCGGAGTGCCTCACGATTCGATGGTGCGCGCTCGATCGCGTGGCGTGCGCGCCGCGGGACGGTCGCGAGATCGAGCACCGCGCCTGGCCTTCCGGGGTCATCGAGATAGTCGGTCTCCCAGAACCACGGAGCCTCGGTCCCGATGCTCGCAGAGGCGAGTTCACGACTTGCGAGGTACGACGGAACGACTCCAGCCCGATCGGACGAGGGTACAACGCTGCGTGCGAAGTGTTTGACCAGCCGGCGGGTCGGGAATCCGGCACGCCTCGCCACCTCGGCGAGGGATCGGAACCCCCCCGCATCGAGGTCCGAGGAGTGGATCACGGCGGGGCAATCGGCGTCGCGTGCGACCTCGAGCGCATGCCGGAGCAGGGTGGACGCTGCCTCCGCCGTCGCTGGAGGCACGGCAAAATGCGGGAGCCCAACTTCGCCGAGCGCAACAGCCCGATGCTCTCGGACCCACTGCCCCGCGAGGTCGAGCGCAGCCTTCTGAACCCCGACAGCTTCGTCGAGGCCGAGCGACTCGGAAAGACGGGGGAGATCCGTGGGGTGGGGGGCGATCACGACGTACACCGTGACCGCAGTGGACGCTTCCACCCGGCGCGCGATCTCCGACGTCTTCTCGAACTGATCCCGATAGGCTTCGACGGACTGCGGAAGTTCGGCCGAGTACGCCTGGGTGGCAAGGAAGAGGTGGCTCCCGCCCGCCTCCTCGAACCGACGCGCGGCGGCGACCGCGCTCTCGGAGAAGGCGAGGTGACAGTGATGGTCGACGACGGGGAGCTCCGCGAAGGCCGCGGACGCGCTCGTCTCGATCCGTCCCGATCTAGCGAAGGAGGCTCGCGCCGCGCAGCTCCTTCGTGATCTTCTTCACGGCAACCTCGACGTCGGAGGGCTTGCGGGCGCCCGTGCAGACGAGCTTCCCGCTCCCGAAGAGGAGGACCACGACCCGCGGCTCATCGATCCGGCAGACGAGGCCGGGGAACTGCTCGGGCTCGTACTCGACGCGGTCGAGCCCGAGGGTGACCGCGATGGCGTTGAGGTTGATCTCCGACTCGAGGTCGGAGCTCGCGACGATGTTCTGCACCTCGATCTTCGGGTGCATGTTGATCTTCTGCCCCCCCTTCTTGATCTGGGCGGCCACGGTCGCGATCGAGTTCTCGACCTCCTTCATGCTCTTCGCGCCGGTACAGACGACCTTGCCGGAACGGAACAGGAGGATCGCGGTCTTCGGCTCCTTCAGGCGGTAGATGAGTCC
>JAKIWU010000074.1 GCA_022749905.1 Thermoplasmata archaeon | reverse complement strand
GCCTCGTCGACCTGCTCGGTTCGGCTCGCCCCGAACAGCGGGGCGGCGCCACGCCGACGAAGCCAGTGCAGGGCGAGCGACGCCATCGGTACCTTCGCTGAGGCTGCGAGAGTTCGCAGGCGCTTCGCTCGCGCGATGACCCCAGGGAGCGATTCGTCCCCCAGCAGACGGTGCGTGTAGGTCCGGACCTCGCTCGGCGGCTTGATCCCGTCGAGGTAGCGCCCCGCGAGGAGCCCTCGCAGAAGCGGAGTGTACGCCTCGACGACAATGTCCTTGCTCCGGCAATAGTCGAGGACAGGGTCCCCATCCTCGCGGTCGAAGAGGTTGTAGCGAACCTGGTTCACGACGATCCGAGCCTCGACGAGCGAGGCCTGAGCGGCCTCGAGCTCGGCGACCGAGAAGTTGCTCACCCCGATCGCGCCGATCCGGCCCTCCTTCCAAAGCGCCTCGAGCGCGTGCATGGTATCGGAGATCGGAACGTGGGGATCCGGTGCGTGGACGAGGTAGAGACCGACACTCGGAAGACCGAGCCGCCGGAGGCTCCCGAGGAGGGCGGCCCGAACCTGCTCCGGTCGTAGGTGATCCCACGAGACCTTGGTCCCGACGAGGAGCCCTTCCGGACGGGGCGATACCGAGCGAAGCACGTTCCCGAGGAGGCGCTCCGATCGGCCGGTGCCATACACCTCGGCGGTGTCGAACCAACGGATCCCGAGCCCGAGGGCGTGAACCATCGTCGCCTGCGTCCGAGCTTCGTCCTCCTCCTTCCATCGTCCGACCGCCCACAGTCCGAGCCCGATCGGGGGATGCGCTGGACCACGAGGACCCATCGGCATCCCGGGGTTGGTGAGAACGGACATCGCCGAGGACTCCGAGGGTCGACGCCGGGGGGCGGGAGCCTTGGCCGGTTTCGACCTCGTCATGATCCAGCCGCCGGGCCCGCAAGAAGGTCGTCGATCTTTCGAACGCGCTCGGACAGGTCGCGCGCCTTCTCCTCCGCCTCGGCCACAACATGCGGGGGCGCCCGGGACCGGAACGTCGGATCGGAAAGTCGTTCCCGCGTCTTGTCGAGGAGCCCTGCGAGCTTCACGCGCTCTTTCGCGAGCCCTTCCTCGGGTTCCCCGCTCGGAGTCGCCCGGGCGAGGAAGAACTCCCCGCCGGTCGTCACCGCACGTGCGGTCGATCCCGGCGGCTCTTCCCTCGCGGCGAGAAGGCGAAGTTCTCCGATTCGGGCGAGACGGCGGATCGTCTCGGATTCCGCCGCATACACGGTCGCGTCGGCGGGACTCGCCGGGCGAACGTAGGCGACGGGGAGGCTCGCGATCGCGATCCCGCCCTCGGCCCTCAGGTTTCGATACGTCCGGATAGCGTCGAACACGAGCTCCGCCGAGGTTTCCGAGTTCGCGTCCGCTGGAGCCTCGTCCGCCCGGGGCCACGCGGCGAGCGTCAGCAGCTCTCCGTCGTGCGGAAGGAGGTGCCAGAGAGCTTCCGTGACGTGGGGGACCATGGGGTGGAGAGCACGGAGAGTCCGCTCGAGTACGAAGTGCAGGACTTCCCGTGCTTCCCGCTGGGCCGCCGCCCCCCGGGTCCCACGGAGAGCGTCCTTGCTGGCCTCGACGTATCGGTCCGCGAGGTCGTGCCAGACGAATCCGTACAGGAGCGAAGCGGCCCTCGTGAATTCGAAGGCCGAGAGGGCCTCATCGAGGGAGCGAACCGTGGAGTGCCAGCGCGAGAGGATCCACCGATTCTCCAGCGCGGAGCCCGGCGTAAGCGTGGGAGCTCGGAGGGCCGGCTCCGTTCCGTCGGGGAGATGCGTGGAGGCGAACCGTCCCAGGTTCCAGAGCTTCGTGAGGAAGTTCCGACCCGCGTCGAGGGTCGCCGGTCCGAGGGGTCCGTCCTGATCGACAGGGTTCGGGTGGAGGACGGCGAACCGCAGGGTATCGGCCCCACGCTCCCCGATGAGCGCGAGAGGGTCCGGGGAGTTCCCCAGGTGCTTCGACATCTTCCGCCCGGTCTCGTCGCGCAGCATCCCGGTAAAGTAGACGTCCGAGAACGGCGCCGTGCCGGTGAACTTGAATCCGGCCATCAGCATCCGAGCGACCCAGAAGAACATGATGTCCCGACCCGTGACGAGGACGCTCGTCGGGTAGTAGTGGGCGAGGTCCCCCGTGGTCTCGGGCCAGCCCATCGTGACGAACGGCCAGAGCCAGGAGGTGAACCACGTGTCGAGGACATCGGGGTCCTGGGTGAGATGGATCCCGCCGCAGTGCTCGCATCGCACGGGGGCGTCGACACTTGCCTGCGTCGCGTGGCAGGAGTCGCAAAAGTACACCGGGATCGGGTGCCCCCACACCACCTGCCTCGAGATGCACCAGTCCTGGAGGTTCTCCATCCAGCGGTGGAAGGTCCGAACCCACCGCTCCGGATGGATCCGGACCTCGCCCGTGTTCACAGCGTCGATCACGGGTGGCGCAAGTGCGGAGAGTTTCACGAACCACTGGGTGGAGAGTATCGGCTCCACCACGGCGTCGGAGCGCTCGGAACGGCCGACGCTATGGTGGTAGCGCTCGGACCGAACCATGAAGCCACCGTCCGAGAGGGCCTTCGTGACGGCCTCGCGGGCTGCGACGCGAGCGAGGCCACGGAAGCGCTCCGGGACCCAGTCTCCGACGAGCCGCGCGCTCGTGTCGAGGATCGTCGGCGGCATCGCGATCTCGGGGTGCCGCTGGGCGATCGCGAAATCCACAGGATCGTGGCGTGGCGTGAGCTTCAGCGCTCCGTTGCCGAACTCCCGGTCGATCGTGCTGTCGGTGAGGATGGGCACGGTCCGCTCCGTCAGCGGCACGCGCACGGAGCGCCCCACGGCATCGCGGTGGCGCTCATCGTCGGGATGCACGACAACGGCCACGTCGCCAAAGATCGTCTCGGGCCGGACCGTCGCGACGACGATCCCTCCCGGCGAGCCGTCGGCCCAGGGGTAGGTGACGAACAGGAGCTCCGCCTCCTCCTCGCGGTGCACCACCTCGAGATCGGAGAGGGCGGTGCGGAGCTTCGGGTCCCAGTGGACCATCCGCTCCCCTCGGTAGATGAGACCCTCCCGGTAGAGCCGCACGAACACCTCGCGCGTGGCCCGGGTGCTTCCGGGGTCCATCGTGTACCGGTAGCGGGACCAGTCGACCGAGAACCCTCCCGCCTCGGTCTGGGCTCGAATGGTCGCTTCCCGATCGTTCTTCCAGGTCAGGATCCTCTGGAGGATCTCCTCGCGCGGGAGGTCCTCGAGGTGGACGCCTTGCCGGTCGAGCTCCCGGCGTACCGCCACCTGGGTCGAGAGCCCGGCGTGATCGACGCCCGGGAGCCAGAGCACGCCTTCGCCGCGCATCCGGTGCCAGCGTGCGAGCAGGTCCATCACCGTGTCCCCGAGCATGTGGCCGAGGGTCAGCACGCCCGTGACGTTCGGCGGAGGGAGGATCATCGAGAACGTGGCGCCCTTCGGATCGTGCGTCGCCTCGAACGCCCGCCCCTCGGCCCAGGCCTTCTGCCAGCGCGCCTCGATCGCGGCGGGATCGAAGCGCGTCGGGATCTCCTCGGGCATCAGGCGCCTCGACCGGAGGAGCCGGCAAGCGCGAGCGGCGCGGCGACCGCGAGTTCCGCGAGTGCGACCGCCGCCATCACACCGAGCCCCGTCGTCACGGACACCGAACGGAAGATTTCGAAGAGCGCGAGCGGAACGCCGGCCATGAGGACGCCCGGGATGCTGACCCCCATGACCCACCAGCTCCCCGAGTAGAGGTTCGTTACAGGAAGTCCCCGGCGTCGGGCGACGCGGACGAGGAGCCCGAGCTCGAGGAGCGCCGCGGCCGCGACGGCAGGGAACTCTGCGAGGATGAAACCCAGGAACGAAAGCGGCTCGAAGAGGCGCGCAAGGCCGATCCCGAGGACCGTCCCCGCCGCGACCGCGTAAAGCGTCGTGACGAGGGAGAGCTTCCCGAGGACGAGCGAACGCTCGGTGAGCGGAAGGGTGCGGGTGTACGAGTAGCCCATGACCTCGATCGCGAAGAACGCGGGGCCGAAGAAGGTTGCGAGAAGCGCGGCGGTGGCGACGGCCGCCGAGGCGATGTTGAACGCGCCCGAGGCGGTGGGCGCTGCGAGAACCGTCCACGCCCCGATCGCGACCGCATCGAGGAGCGGAAGGAGGATGATGAAGGCGAACCCGGGAGTCCGGGAGGCGATCCGGAGGTCCTTGACGATCACGGCGAACGGCGCAGAGCGTGGCACCAGCCTTCGGTCCGTCACGACCCCGGCGTGGCCCCCGGCCGAGGCGCGGGCGAGTGCCCCCGGAGCGTCGAGGAGCCAGGACGCCGCGGCCCAGGTGATGCTCCCGTAGACGGCCCCGCCGACAACGACGATCGCGATCGGACCGAGACCGGCGTCCGGGACCGTCACGCTCCCGGAGAGGAGGAGGGAGGGGAGCGAGGCGAGCGGAAACGGGTACGTCGCGAGGATGCCGTCGAGCGCGCCCCCGGCCCCGGAAGCGGTCACCGAGGTCATCCAACCGATGAGGCCCGGACCCAGCGAGACATAGCCGTACATCGTGAAGGCGGGGATCGTCCAGAGGACCAGGTACGCCCACCGGAGAACCGTTCCGCGTCTCGAGCCACCGGTCGCTCCCTGAACGTGACGTAGGAAGAACTTCCCGGTCGCGAGGGAGAGCGCGAGTCCGAACACGACGGCCGAGACGGCGCCGGGGATGATCGCGAGTCCAGCCCACGCCGAGCCGAGAGCGCGCCCGACGACGATCGGCGTGACGGCGATGACGGTGAGGGCGGGGAGGTCGAAGAGCCGCAGGAACAGGAGGAAGGCCGCGCGGGATACCGACCGGTCCGGAACCGGGAGGGCGTCGAGCGTGGGCAGCACTTGGGAGGAAAGGTACGACGGGAGAACCTGCAGGCCCGTCCACCAGAGGAAGGCGACGTCGAGCAGCAAGAGGCCCGCGATCACCGTCTCATCGTAGAGAGGCGCAGCGAGCGCCGGGGCGAGGAACGTTTTCGCCGTGGTGCCGAGCACCACGCCGGTGCCGATGGTGATGAACGCGAGGAGGAGGCTGACGAGGAGCTTGCTCTGGAGAACCCGTCGGCGAGCTTTGCGCGCAAGCGAACCGGCCGCAAGGGTAGGCGGGAGGTTTCCTTGGCGGACCGCGTAGATCGCTTGGTAGGCGAGCTCGGTGAACGCGACCACGTGGAGTCGGTACGCCTCCTTCCAGGTGGGGCTCAATCGACCCCGAGCGAAAGCACGGCTTCCCGGACCCCTTCCTCCTCGCGCGTGAGCTTCAGGAAGGCTTCCTCGAGGCTCGCCGACGCAGAACCCCGGAGCTCCGCGATGGTCCCCTCCCCGCGCAGCACTCCGCGATCCAGGATCCCCACCCGGTCGCAGAGTCGCTCGGCGACCTCCATCGCGTGCGTGGAGAGGAGGACGCCACCCGCATGCGAGTTCGCGTGTTGCCGCAGGAGTTCCCGAGCGATCCGGACCGACCGTGGATCGAGCGCGTGCAGGGGCTCGTCGAGAACCAGGAGCTTGGGCCGATGGAGGAGCGCCGCCATGAACAGCACCTTCTGGCGCGTCCCCATCGAGAGGAGTCCGATCGGCTGATGGAGTTCCGCCTCGATCTGGAACGCCTTCGCGAAGTTCTCGAGCCGACGGTTCGCGGTCGCCGCATCGATCGCACGTACGCTGGCGACGAATTCCAGGAACTCCTTCGCCGAGAGAGCATCGAAGAGAAGCGGCGTCTCGGGCACATAGCCGATGAGACGCTTCGCCTCCACACCCTGCGTCACGGGGTCGAAGCCCAACACTCGGATCGACCCGCTCTGCGGCCGAAGGAGCCCGACGACGCTCTTCATCGTGCTCGACTTCCCGGCGCCGTTCGACCCCAAGAGGCCGTAGATCTCGCCGGTGCGGACCTGGAACGATAGGTCCTGCACCGCCGTGCGCTCTCCGTAGCGGACGACGAGTCCGCGCACCTCGAGGGGGGTCGCGGCCGAATCCGGCGTGCCCATCCATCTTGAAACGGGACGCTCCAGTATAAAGGGGGGGACGGATGGACGGTCCTCGAAGATGGACGTCGGACTCGTCACGAACGTGGCGTTCGCGGGCGTCGCCGTGTTCGGCGGGGTTCTCTCGGTCGTCGCGCTCGGGGCGCTGCGGCGAGCCCCCTCGCTCCGCATGGCGTTCGTCGCCACGGGCTTCCTCCTGATCGCGGTTCAGGGACTCGTCGTCGGAATCGGCCTGTTCACCGGCGGATGGTCCCCTACCACCCTGCTCCTCCTCTCGGCGGCGTTCGAGGCAGCTCTCCTCGCGGTCCTCTTCGTCGCCACGCTCCTCCGCTGACCCCAGGCACACGTCGATGAACCGGGTCGAGCACCGCGGACCTTGGGCGGAGACGCTGCTCACGTTCGTCCAGCGCTATCCCGGGGTCCACCTGCGCGAGATCCGCCGACGCCTCGGGATCCCGATCGGAACGCTCGACTACCACCTCTACCGGCTCGGGAAGGAGGGCCTCATCTCCGTCCGCTTCAACGGCGGGTACAAATGTGCCTACCCAGCGGTCGTTCCGGAGATCGGGGGGCCGATCCCCGAGCCCGACCTGAAGCTTCTCGCCCTCCTCCGACAGCCGGTCCCTCGGTCGCTCCTCCTCCACCTGTATCTCGACGGACCGAGCGCGCCGGCGAGCCTGGCCGCGGAGCTCGGAACGACGGCCCCCAACCTCTCCTATTTTCTCCGACGTCTCGAGTCCATCGGGGTCATCGCGCGCGACGGCTCGGGCGCCGAACGTAGGGTCCGCCTCCT
>JAKIWU010000073.1 GCA_022749905.1 Thermoplasmata archaeon | reverse complement strand
GCAAGACCCCGGACCTCGCACGAGCGCTTGCCCCCTCCGAAGTGATCTTCAGCTGCGCCGGCCAGGTCGGTGTTCTGACGCGTTCGAATGTCCCTCGGGACGTCTCGATCATCGATGTGGGACTGACCAGCGTTCCGGATCCGGACCGACCGGGCCGGTTTCGAGCGCTGGGTGACGCCGACGCGGCCTCGCTCGACGGGTGGGCGAAGGCACTCACACCGGTCCCGGGAGGCGTCGGTCCGGTGACGAGCGCAGCGCTGATGCTGGGGGTCGCCGAAGCTCGGGGACTCCTGCAGCCCGAGGATGGGGTGCCGTGACCCGCCTGCGCGCCGGTAAGGCCTCTGTCGAGGCGATCCTGCATTGCCGGGATTGTCCCATGTGGTACGGCGCGGAGGACCGAGGCTGGGGGCCGTGCTCGATCAAGCACCGACGCGGTGATGCGCAGTATCTGACCTTCGGGGGCCACGAGTGCGACGAGGGTTACGTTCCGCCGCCCGGGGGTCCGGGGAAGGCAGCCCGGTTGAGGGGGGTGCGCTCGACCTCGAGTGCGTCCGCTGTCGGATACTCCTCGACCTCGAAGGCGGGCCAATCGAGCCCGCGCGCGATCCGTCGGAGGGGCCGAACGCCGAGCTCGATCCGTCCCCGCACCGCGTCGACCCGATACTCGCCCTGACGGACCCGAGCCAGTCTCGCCAGTCGCCGGCCGAGGCGACCGAGGTCGGTCCCCGCGGGCCCCTCCACGACGCCGAACACGATCGTGCCCTCTCCCGTCGATTCGGCGAACGACGGACTCGACCGCTCGATACGGCGCAGAAGGCGGTGCTTCAGCTGGACGCCATCCTTGAACCGGGAGGAGCAGTAGTGGACGGGCATGGTGAGACGCAAGTCCCGGACGACGCGCTCGGCGACGGAACGGCTCCCATCGACCCCCCATCCGCCTCGGCGGTCGAGAGCGTACCCACGCCCCCGCATCTTCCCTTCGTTCGTTTCGGAGAATTCGAGCTCGTTGAGGTTCACAAAGTCGACCCCGATCCTATCGAGGGCGCGCAAGAGGCGCCGCAGCTCGCGCTCCTTTTCCGGGAGCACGGGGATCTCCACGCCGCGACGGATCCCCCACTCCGGGGCTGCTTCCAGGACGGAGCGGTACGCATCCCCGCCGGTCGCGAGCGGCCCCCACAGGTAGTGGGGGATGTGCAGGCGGAACTCGTCGAGACCCGCCTCGGCGAGCTGCCGGAGCTTCTCGGGGTTCGGCTCGTGCGTGTAGAGATGGATGTGGTGCGAAGGGCCGAACTCCCGCTTCAGGAGCGTGACGTAGTGGAGGGTCCGGTCGAACACGCCGAGGGGATCGCCGCCCGTGATGCCCGTGCCGGTCGCCCCGATCGCTCGGGCCTCGTCGAGCACATCTTGATCGCGCGTCACCCGCCGCTCATTCGCGTAGGTGTCGTCCTTCTGGTTGCGGCGTTCGGAGACCGGACAGTAGAAGCATCGGAAGCGGCAGAGCCCGCTCACGAACAGGACCATCTTCTTGCCCTCCGCACACTGCGTGCACGCAGGCGAGAGCGTCCCCCGGTAGCTCGAGGCCATCGGGAGCAGGTGGAGCGCGGACGGTCCGCCTTTCACACTCGGACCACCGACCAGCGGCACTTGAGGGTTCGCCGAAGGCCAATTTGGTCCGAACCGTTCGCGGGGGAGCTTCCGCGAGAATCGATCGCTTCCGGCTCCCGCCGCCTCGCTTCCCACCACGTGGCCCCGACGCAAGCGGGTGGCACAGGTTCAAATCCACGACCCACCTGACCGCGCCCGCCAAGAAGGGTGGACACCGTGGAGATGCAACCAGGCCAGATGGCCTACGATCGAGCCAGCACCGTCTTTTCGCCGGATGGACGCCTCTTCCAGGTCGAGTACGCGCTGCAAGCGATCCAGATGGGCGGGACGGCCGTCGCCGTCACCTACGACCCCGGGATCGTGTTCGTCGCGTACCGGAACCTCCCGGTGAGCTCGCTCGCCGAAGCAGGCTCGATCGAGAAGAGCTTCGCGATCGATCCCGGGCTCGGCTGCGTGACCGCCGGCCTCATCGCCGACTCGAGGGTCCTCGTCGAGTTCCTCCGGCTCGAGGCGCAGCGGCACCGGATCACCTTCGGCGAGGCTGCACCCTACACCTTGCTCGGCCACGCGCTCGGCACCCACCTCCAACAGTTCACGCAGTTCGGCGGGACACGCCCCTTCGCGGTCTCCCTCCTCCTCGGAGGGTTCGCGAACGACGGCACCCCGGGACTCATCGAACTCGATCCAAGCGGAGCCACGATCGGCTGGAAGGCCTACGCCATCGGCCGCAACCGCCGCGCCGTGGCGGACTTCCTCGAAGAGAAGATCGGACCGGCCCGGAACGAGGATGCAGCGTTCAAGCTCGCTGTCCAGGCCGTCGCCGAGGGGTCGCCAACCCCCTTCCCGCCCGAGGCCCTCGATGCCGCGATCCTCGAACCGGGAACGGAGCTCAAGCGCCTCGCCCCGAGCGAGGTCGCGCGGCGCGTCTCGGGCCTCCCGTTCATCGGGACCCCCGAGAAGGCAGCCCGCGGCTCGAAGTAAGCCGCCTCGCTAGGCGCGCGCCTCTTCGGCCGAGCTCCGTAGCGCCATCCGCCGGCGCGTCCGGTGGTAGGTGATCGCGAACCGGTGGGACTCGTCCCGGACCGCGCGCAAGAGGAGCATCGCCGGTGCGTTGGGGTTCGGATGGAGAGGCTCCCGTCGATCGGGTAGGTAGACCTCCTCGAGGCGCTTCGCGAGCCCGGCCGACGCGATCCGGTCCGAGAGCCCGAGCGAGGCGAGGGCGTCGCCCGCAGCCGCGAGCTGCCCCGCGCCACCGTCGATGAGCAGGAGGTCGGGAAGGATCTCTTCCTCGGCGAGACGGCGTGCGTACCGCCGCGCGACGACCTCCCGGATCATCGCGAAATCGTTCATCCCTTCCACGGTCCGGATCCGGAAGCGCCGGTACTCCGCCTTCGCGGGCCGGCCGCGCTCGAACACGACGACCGAGCCCACGGCGTGCGACCCCTGGAGGATCGAGATGTCGACCCCCTCGATCCGATTCGGGATCGTCGGGAGCCCGAGCAGGCTCTGGAGCGCGAGCAGCACCTCCCGGGTCACGGGGCGGCCCGCCACCGAGTCCACGTGGGCCCGGGCGAGGCGCTCGGCGAGCCGTGCCTGCGAAGCGAGCCGGCCCGTGGGGCGGAAGCTGACCCGGACTCCGAGATCGCCCTCGAGCCAATCGACCGTCTCTTCGATGCCGTCCGGGCGCGCACCTTGCACGTAGATCCGGCTCGGGCGCGCGAGCCGGTTCCCGTAATACTGGGTAAGGAACTGCCGGAGCACCTCCCCGGCGTCTGGCGCGTCGTCCGCCGGCATCTCCAGGAGGTGGGGCTCCGTGCCGATCACCTCTCCGTTCGCGACCGAGACAAGGCCGACCGCGACGCGCAGGACCGAGGGATCGGTAGGGTAGGCGATCGCGACCACGTCGGTCCGGCCCTCGCCCGGTCCGAGCACGTGTTGGCGCTCGGTGAGGGCAGAGAGGCCGGAGAGGGCGTCCCTCAGAACGGCGGCCCTCTCGAAGAGCTCTCGGCCGGCGGCCGACCGCATCTCGCCGTCGACCTCGGCACGCAGACCCGGTCCTTCCCCGCGCAGTACCCGGATCGCCCGGTCGACCTGGCCGTGGTAGGCGTCGTCCGTGACCGCCCCGATGCAGGGTGCGGTGCAGAGGTTGAGGTGGTAGTAGAGACACGCATCCTTCGGAAGCCGCACGCACTGGCGGATCTGGAAGGTCTCGGAGAGGAGCTTCTGGACCGAGCGCGCCTCGCGCGCGCTCGTGTACGGCCCGAAGAGGAGGCTCCCCGAGCCGCGGCGGGGCCGCCGCACGAGGAGCACCCTCGGGTAGCGCTCGTCGACGGTGACCGCGATGTACGGGTAGCTCTTGTCGTCCTTGAGGAGCGTGTTCATCCTCGGCTGGTACTGCTTGACGAGGCTCGCTTCGAGCAGGAGCGCCTCGCGCTCGCTCACGGTCGGGACGAACTCGACGGAGGCGCTCTGCGCGAGGATGCTGCCGTCCTTCTCGATCTTCGCCCGCAGGTGGTCGAGGACCCGGCGCCGGAGGTGCCGCGACTTGCCCACGTAGATGACCTCGCCGCGGGCACTGCGGAAGAGGTAGACGCCGGGAACGTCCGGCCCGGTGTGGAACCCCTCTCCCTTCGCCGCGACCAGCTCGCTCGCGGGGACGAAACCGGGGAGCGGCCCGCCGCCGCCGGTCATCGCCGGCGGGCCGTGAGTTCAGGGGCCGACGGGCGGAGGAGGGGCGCGAGGAAGCGGGCGGTGTGCGACCCCTTCGTGTGGGCGACGGCCTCGGGGGTGCCCTCGGCGACCACGCGGCCGCCTGCGTCCCCGCCCTCGGGACCGAGGTCGATGATCCAGTCGGCGCATTTCAGCACGTCGAGGTTGTGCTCGATCACGACGACGGAGTTCCCGCCCTCGCGCAGCCGGTACAGGACCTCGAGGAGCTTCTCCACGTCCTGGAAGTGGAGGCCCGTGGTCGGTTCGTCGAGGAGATACAGCGTCCGGCCCGTCGGCACCTTCGCGAGCTCGAAGGCGATCTTGATTCGCTGGGCCTCGCCTCCCGAGAGCGTGGTCGCGCTCTGGCCGAGCTGGATGTAGCCGAGGCCGACCTCCACGAGGAGCCTCAGGCGGCTCGCGATCCTCCGATGGTTCTCGAAGAAGGCGAGTGCCTCGTCGACGGTCATCGCGAGGACGTCGGCGATCGACTTGCCCTTGAACTTCACCTCGAGCGTGCCGGCGTTGTACCGCTTCCCCTTGCACTCCTCGCACGCGACGTAGACATCGGGCAGGAAATGCATCTCGTAGCGGATCACGCCGTCGCCCTCGCAGGCTTCGCATCGGCCTGCGGCGACGTTGAAGCTGAAGCGTCCGGGCCCGAACCCGCGCGCTTTCGCCTCGGGCAGGCCCGCGAAGAGCTCCCGCACCGGGGTCATGAGCCCGGTGTACGTCGCGGGGTTGCTCCTCGGGGTCCGTCCGATCGGCGACTGGTCGATGAGGAGGACGCGATCGATCTGGTCGATGCCCTCGATGAACTCGTGCTTCCCGGGAATGTCGCGCCCGAGTCCGAGATGCCTTCGCACGGCCTTGTGGAGGATCTCCTGCATCACGGTCGACTTGCCGCTCCCCGAGACGCCCGAGATCGCCACGAGGCTCCCGAGCGGGATGCGGATGTCCTCGCCCTGGAGGTTGTTCTCCCGTGGACCGTGGATCGTGAGCCACCGCTCCCCGGAGGCGCCGCGCGTGGCCGGCACGCCGATCGCTCGGCGTCCGGTCAGGAAGGCGCCCGTGACCGACCGGCCCGTGCCGTCGATCCCGTCCGGGGGACCCTCGTAGAGCAGCTCCCCCCCGGCGCGCCCGGCGCCCGGACCGAGGTCGACGAGCCAGTCCGACGCGCGCATCGTCTGCTCGTCGTGCTCGACCACGAGGAGCGTGTTGCCGAGATCGCGGAGCGTCTTCAGTGTCGCGAGGAGGCGCGCGTGGTCGCGGGGATGGAGGCCGATCGAGGGCTCGTCGAGGATGTAGAGGACGCCGACGAGACCGCTCCCGATCTGCGTGGCGAGCGCGATCCGCTCGGCCTCCCCACCCGAGAGGGTGGAGGAGGCTCGGTCGAGCGTGAGGTAGGTGAGCCCGACGTTCTCGAGGAACCCGAGCCGGGCCCGGATCTCTTTCACAACCTGGCCGACGATCTGCAGATCATGCTCCGAGAGCGCGAGGTCCCGAAAGAGCGGCAGAAGGCCGGACACGGCGGTCTTCGAGAGTTCTGCGATCGATCGCCCCAGGACCGTGACCGCGAGACTCTCCGGCTTCAGCCGGTCCCCGTGGCACTTTTGGCAGGGTACGAACGACATGAACCCGAGGTAGAACTCCTTGGCGTGCTCGCTCTTCGTCGCTTTCCACCGCCGTTCGAGGGCCGGGGCGAGCCCCTCCTTGAGCCAGCCGCCGTTCCACCAGTAGTGGCCCCACCGGCCGGCGCCCGAGATCGAGCGCTCGCTGCCGTAGAAGAGCGCGTGCCAGCCCTTGTCCGAGAGCTCGCGGACCGGCCGCCGGGGATCGTAGCCGAAGAGGCGCCCGAAGCGCTCGAGGGAGTCGAACTCCGGTGTCAGGCCGAGGATCCCGATCGCCTTCGCGAGCGGCTTCGACCGATCGGGGATCACGAGGTCCGGGTCCACGTGGAGCGTCGCGCCGATCCCCAGGCACTCGGGGCAGGCTCCGAACGGATTGTTGAACGAGAACATCCGAGGCGTCAGCTCCTCGATGGAAAAGCCGCAGACCGGGCAGGCGCGTCGGCTCGAGAACGTGGCCCGGTCCCCCTTCGGTCCGCGCGCGATCACGAGGCCATCCGCAAGGGTCCGGGCGAGCTCCACGGCCTCGGCGAGCCTCGCAGGCTCCTCGGAGGCGTCGACGGAGTCGAGCACGACCTCGATCGTGTGCTTCTTGTGCTTCTCGAGCCGTACTTCCGCCCCTGGGATCTTCACCTCGACACCGTCGATCACGAATCGCCGGTACCCATCCCGCCGGAGGCGCTCGAGGACGTCGCGGAACTCGCCCTTCTTGCCCCTCACGACGGGGGCGAGGATCTCGACGCGGCCTCCCTTGGCCTGGGCGCCGATCGCTTCGGCGATCCGGTCGACCGACTGCGGTGCGATCACCTCCCCGTCGTTCGGGCAGTGGGGGATGCCGATGCGTGCGAACAGGAGTCGCAGGTAGTCGTGGATCTCCGTGACGGTCCCGACGGTGGAACGAGGATTGCGACTTCCCGCCCGCTGCTCGATCGCGATCGCCGGGGAGAGTCCCTCGATCGCGTCGACGTCCGGCTTGTCCATCTGGCCGAGGAACTGCCGCGCGTACGCGGAGAGGCTCTCGATGTACCG
>JAKIWU010000072.1 GCA_022749905.1 Thermoplasmata archaeon | reverse complement strand
GTCTCGCCGACGAGCCGGATGATCTCGCCGACGAGCCCGAGCTCGCCGACGCGCACGACGTCGTACATCTTCGCGCCGGGCAACCCCTCGGCGAGGACGACCGGACCGGAGACCCTGGCGACGACGCCCACTATCGCCTCACTTCGGGATCGTGAGCGAAACGCCGAGGATCCGCTTCGCGAGCGCGTCGATGCTCTCAATCTCGTACGAGCCCGTAGGGGGCGGAACGAAGACCACGAGCGGTTTCAGGGAGGCCTCGGCATGGGCCCGTTGGCTTTCGCTCAGGGCCTTCTGGACCGATTGGCTCGCGATCACGAGGCTGTGCCGCGCCTCGGTCATCGCGCTCTGGAAGAGCGCAGCGGCGGTCTCGGGGGTCGTCTCACGGACGTCCTGCATGCCGATGAGCCGGAAGCCGATCGCGAGCTCCCGCTCCCCGAGAACGAGGGTACCGCCCGGCTCGAGTTCCGCCCCGGACACGGTCCTCTCTCGCGGCCTCCCTGTCTATTTAACGGCTACTCGGCGGAATTTCCTCGAGGGCCGGACGACGCTCGGAGATCGGCCCGACGCGCCGCGAAACGATTCGCCGGGTTACTTGTACGTCGAGTGGTGGACGTGGCCCTCGTCGTCGGTGATCAGGATGCACTCCCCTTCGCACTCGAACAGGCACGCCTCGCAGACGATGCACTCCGGGCCGTTCACCGCGACCGACTTCTCGCCGCGGAACTGGAACTTCGCCGCCACCCCCGGGTCATCGGTCACGTCCGGGAACTGGTCCCGGGGCTTGAGCTCAAAGACGTTGACCGGGCAGACGTCCCGGCAATGGGCGCATCCGGTGCACTTTCCGAGGTCAATATCGACTTGGACCATGGTGCGTCCGTTCTCGCGCCTCGGACGTTTCGACCGTCTTAACGGCTTCGGACCTCGAACGGCGCGTGTCGGTGGCGATAGGCGCACCGGCTCTCGTACACGCTAGGGAAATCGAATTCTGGGCGCACCGGCGCCTGGGCGTCTCAGTAGCGCAACAGCAGGGTCCGGCACTCGCGGCACCGGAACCCGGGCACGTACACCATCCCGAACGCGTTCGGTTTCGCGATCTCCTCGCCGCCGAAGGCGAGGCGGGTGCGCTCGAGGAACCACTTCGATCCGCCGACGAAGCTTTCCGAACCGAGGAAGCCCGGTGCCATCGGCTTCGAACAGTTCGGGCAGACGGTCATCGGGGGCCGCTCCAGCCCACTAAGCATGGTACGGACGGCGGATTAAGCCTCCGCGACTCCGCGGCGAGCCGGACGGAGCGCGGTCGCTCAGGTTTTGGGCGGGGGACGTTTCGGCTCGCTCGTGACGACTCGGGCACGCCCCGCGCGTCGCACACCCGCGGTCCGCTCGATCTCCACGCGCGTACGCCGCCTCGAGAGGATCCGTGCGACGGCGGATCATCGTACCGCTCCGGGCGTCGAGCTCCTCGTCCGTTCCCTCGGGGACCCGGATCCCACCATCCGTCGCGCCGCGGCGTGGTCCCTCGGCAACCTCCGCGAGGCCGGAGCGCGACCGCTTCTCGAGGCGGCCCTCTCCGATCCGAGCCCGGAGACACGTTCGACCGTCGTCGAGTCGCTCGGCCTCATCGGGCGACCCGAGAGTCGTGAACCGCTCGAGCGTGCTCTCTCCGACCCGGCGCCCCATGTCCGCGAGCAGGCGGCTTGGGCGTTGTGGTCGATCGCGGACCCGAGGGCGGTTCCCGCACTCCTTCCTCTCCTGCACGACGAGGATGCCGCGGTGCGGTGGAGCGCTGCGACGGCGATCGGGCGACTCGGCACCACCGCGGGACGCGAGGCGCTCGAACGGGCCCTGCAGGACCCGAGCGACCGGGTCCGCCGCGAGTCGATTCTTGGGCTCGGGCGAACGATGGACCCGACCGTTGCGGCGCTTGTCCGGCCCTTCCTCGGCGACGACGCGCGGAAGGTTCGGGTCGCCGCCGCCGTGGTCCTCGGGAAGCTGCGCGATCGCGAGGCGGTTCCGGCGCTCGTCGAACGGCTCGGGACGGACGAGGCGTGGGTGCGACCAGCGATCCTCGTCGCGCTCGGACGGATCGGGGATCGAGCGGCGATCCCCTCCCTCGTGCGCGAGAGCGGACATTCCGCGTCCTGGGTCCGCGTCTGCGCCGTTCAGGCGCTCGGTGCGCTCGAGGCCGAAGAGGGCCGGCGCGTGGCGCTCCGGCTTCTGCACGACCCGGCCTGGGCGGTCCGCGGTGCGGCCGCCGAGGCTCTCGGGAAGGTCGGGACGACCGCGGACCTCGGGGCGCTCCTCGCCGCCTTGGAGGACCCGCACCCGTGGCCGCGACGCGGCGCGCTCTACGCGATCGGACGTCTCGGCCTCTCCGAGGCTGCGCCTCGTGTCCGGGAGGAGCTTCGCCACACCGAGGCCGAGGTGCGCCTTGCGGCAGTCTGGGCCCTCGGCCGGATGCGTGACGACGGTGCGTCCGAGGGCATCGCTACGGTCCTGCGCCACGCCCAGCCGCTCGGCGCGTCAGTGGAGCCCCTCGCCGTCGGCGACGGTGGGGTCAAGATCCTCTCCGATGCGGAGAGCCGGCTCTTCGATACAGCGGTGCAAGCGCTCGGCAGGATCGCTCCGAACGAGCCCGACCCGACGGTCGTCCGGGCCCTCCTCGAGGCGAAAGCTCGCATCGCCGACGGCGAGATGGACCGTGTCGCACGGCTCCCGGGTCCCGAGGCGTTTCCGGTGCCGGTGGGGACGACGCTCCGCCAGCTCTTCGACACGGCACTCGCCGACGAGGACAACGAACTCGGATGCTGAGCGGGCCCCAACGCCCGCCCACGCGCCGCGCTCGAACCTCGAGGGCTCTTCTCGAGAACATGGCGTCCCCTCCGCTCGACGTGTATCTTTTTCCGGCGATCGTCGGGGGAGGTCTCGGCGACATCGAGGAAGTTCTCCTCGCGGGTCGGATCCTCGGGCGCGCCGGATTCTCCCTCTATCTCTATCGGGATCGGGGCCGGAGCTTGCCCCGCGATGTCGCGGGTCCGTGGCAGTGGCCCCGCGTCCAGAAGCGACGGAGTCCCGCTCGCCGCGCATCGCGGGCCCTCACGATCGCGCCCATGTGGGGGGTGTCGGCCGCTCCCGCTCGGCCCGGGCCCCTCGGCCGGCCGGGCCCCTGGACGCGCGAGTCCGATGCGATCGAGAGAGCCTACGGAGCCGATCATGTCGTTCACGTGAGCCTCGAGGAGTTCGCGCGCGTCCTGACCGGCCTCGAGGAAACGCGCGAGCGATTTCGAGAGGGTGGGGTCCCTGCTCGCAAGATCTCCGGGAGGACCGCACGCGCACGGGCAGAGGGGGAGCTCCTCCGGTTTCGCGCAGCGTACCGGAGCTTTCGGGGATTCGATCGCGCGAACGTCGCCTCGATCTTTGCCACGTTTCTCCCGTCACGAAGGTTCGCGGGGGAGCACCCGGAGGCGATCCAGGCGGGCCCGCTCTGGCCCGAACGCTCACCCAGCCGATCCGTCCGTTCCCTTCGGCGTCGGCGTGAATGGGTGTGGTACGCGAGCCCCGCGAGCTCGGAGCGGATCGTCGGGCCGCTCCTCCGGGGCCTCGACCGAGCTCGTCCCCCGATCCTCCTCCGCATCCGTTCGCCGCATCGGTTCGCGCTACCCCAGGAGACACGCCTTCGGCTCGACCCTCACGCTCTTTCGCCGGCGTGCTGGCAGGAAGAGTTCCGCCAGGCGGAGCTCCGCATCGTTACCGGAAGCCGCTCCCTCCTCGAAGCGATCCTTCTCGGCCGGCCGTTCCTCTACTTCAACGGAATCCTGGGAACCGGGTCCTCGGTCCGTCGTCACCGGCCCGAGAAGATCCGTTCGCTCCTCGCGGCCTGGTCGGCCGACCGGGTGGGATCGACGGTCCGCAGGGATCTCGATCTCTTCTCCCGAGGACGCAGCGTGGAGCGGATCGTGCGTCGGGCCACGACCGATCGACGATGGGGCGCCGGGTATCCCACGCACTGGCGACCGCGTTCGTTCCGGCCACCGTTCGACGACGCGGGCCACTTGCTCCTCGATCTCGCGCGCCGCTGGTCGGTGTCAGAGGAGTCGTCCGCCTCGTTCGTGGCGAGCGTGCGGCACGATGGGCGAGCGGCCCTGATTGAAGCGGCCCCGTCCGGTGTTTAAGCCGGGAGCACCTTCCCGCCGGTACGACGCCCTCCGACGCGCCGGAACCGAACCCCCTCGCGAACGCCCTGCTGCAGGGCGCCCTGCGTCTCCGCAAAGGCGAGAACCTGCTCATCGAGACCTGGAACCATTGCCTCGACTACGCCACCGCCTGTGTGCTCGAGGCGCGCCGCCTGGGCGCGCGGCCCCTCCTCCTCCTCGAGGACGAGGCCTCGTACTGGGCCGCCGTCGAGAGGATGCCGGCCGCGCTCCGCGCGAGCCGTCCGGGGGAGCACGAGTGGGCGGCCATCGCGAAGGCCGATGCTCTGCTGTACTTCCCCGGACCGGCGAACCGGTCCAAGATGCACGCGCTCCCCGGGGCGCTCCAGAGGACGATCCTGGAACACAATCCGGAGTGGCTTCGGCGGATGCGTTCCGCACGGGTGAGGGCGGCCCGGAGCGTGCTTGGGTATGCGTCGGAGTCCCAAGCGGCGTTCTGGAACACCCCGCTCGACGAATGGCGACGGGCGCTCGAGCGCGGAACCGTACACGCCGATCTCAAGGCGATTGCCGCCACGGCGTTGCGGATCGCCTCCCGCCTGAAGCGCGGACGCCTCCTTAGGATCACGGCTTCGAACGGCACGGACGTCACGCTCCGCCTGCGGCGGCGGCAACCGGTCGTCGACGATGGCGTGGTCACGCCGTCTGACGTGAACTCGGGCCGGAACCTCACCGTCTCACCCCCGGGCACGGTGGTCGTCGCGATCGACGAGAAAGGTGCGGCCGGAACGGCCGTCGCGAACCGGCCGAGCTTCCTCACCGACGGACGGTCCGAGGGGGGAGAGTGGGAGATGACGGGCGGACGCCTCCTGCAATCCCGCTACACCGCGGGGCAAGCCGAGTTCGACCGTTCGTTCCAGGAGGCACCCGCGGGCCGCAACGTGGTCTCGATCTTCGCCTTGGGCCTCAACCCCGCTCTCGGGCCCGGAGTCCCGCAGGTCGAGGATCAGGAGAGCGGGGCGGTGACGCTCGGCCTCGGCGGGAACGATGCGTACGGGGGTGCGAACCGCTGCCCGTTCGTCTCGTGGATCGTCATCGGGGACGCGAGCGTCGCGCTCGATGGGAAGCCTCTATGCGACCGGGGCCAGCTTCTCTAACGACGGAATCCGCCGCCGAGCGCGCCTTCGTCGCGCCGCTCCCGCGATCCTTCTACGAGCAACCGACCGAGCGCGTCGCGCGTAGGTTGCTGGGGACGCTCGTCGTGCGTCGGAGCTCCGCGGGCTTCCGACTCGGGCGAATCGTCGAGACGGAGGCGTACGTTGCGGGGGACCGGGCGAATCACGCCGTGCTGGGACCGACGATGCGGAACCGCGCGATGTTCGGCCCACCCGGTACCCTCTACGTCTACCGGATCCACCAGGTCCATTGCGCGAACGCCGTCGCGGGAGGAGGGGAGGCGGTGCTCCTGCGCTCGCTCGAGCCGTTGTTGGGGATCGTGGGCGAACCTCGGGGCCCCGGCCGACTCTGCCGGGAGCTCGGGATCGGTCGCGAGGAGAACGGCACGAGCCTCATCGAGGGTCCGCTACGGATCGCTCCCGGAGCCGAGGGGCCCCGCGCCATCGTACAGGGGAAGCGTGTCGGCATACGCCACGATGTGCATCGACGCCTCCGCTTCGCGCTCGAGGGGAGCCCGTGGATCTCTTCCCCCAGGCTCCCGGGCCCGGGCGGAAGATCGCCTGAGAGCGTCTAGCGCAGCTTCGCCCAGTCGTAGCCGCGCCGTCGCGCCGTCTCGCCGAACCCGCAGGAGGCGCAGACGCCCTTCTGGCGGTGGTAGGAGTGCTTGCCGCACCGGCGGCAGCGGATGTGGACGATCTTGCCGCCGCGCTGGGACGGTGTGCCCTTCGTCATGTCGACCTCGGCCGCCACGGGCCCTCCGGCCCGGGGGCTCGGCGGGGGATGGGAAACACGGGGTGCGGCATCGGGAGGCCGCCGAGGCCGGGGGCCGTAATTAACGGTTGCCGCGGCACCGATTCTTTCCCCGTCCGAGGAAGGTCCGGAGGGTTCACTCGGTCGTGCGCACGGCGTCGGCCGGCGGGAGCCGGGCCGCGCGCCACGAGGGACCGGCGACGGCCGCCATGGCGAGCGCGTAGGTGACGAGCAGGATGAGGGCGAGGTTGAACCACGGCGGGGCGAAGATCGAGACGCCGACCGAGGAGGCGCTCGGGCTCAGGACGAGGTCGTAGACGATGAGGAGGCCGAGCGCGGTGCCGATCGCGATCCCGAGGAGGGCGACAAAGGAGTACTCGAGGAGGAAGGCGCGGAGGATCATCCCCTGCGTGAAGCCGCTCGCGCGCAGCATGCCGATCTCCCGGCGCCTCTCGACGACCGCGCGCAAGGCGACGATGCCCATCCCCGCGATGCCGACACCGAGCCCGAGGCCGACGAAGATCTGCAGGAGCCCGATCACGCCCTCCGTGGAGGAAAGGGAGCTGCTGAGCAGCGCGCGGAAGTCGAACAGGACGAGGCCGTAGGGGAAGAACGCGGCCTTGATGGCGCGCGCCGCGGCGACCGTGGAGACGCCGGGGTGCGCCGTGAGGAAGTAGGTCGAGGCCGTGTGGTAGCCGAGCGCGCTCGCGGTCGTCGGGTTTACGAACACGCCGTTGACGAACGATTCGGAGAGGACCCCGAGGACGACGACGGTCGTGTTGGCGCCCGTCGTCGGATTCGCGAGCGCGATCTTCTGTCCCGGCGTCGCCACGGGGTGGGGGGGGCCGATGGGGCCCGCGGTCACGCTCGAGGTCGGGGGGGAGTAGGTCTGGTCGACGATGACGGCCGACTGGTTCGTCT
>JAKIWU010000071.1 GCA_022749905.1 Thermoplasmata archaeon | reverse complement strand
GGAGCCTCCTCGACGCGATCCGCCTCGGGAGGCGTTGGATCGATCTCCGTTTCCGAGGGAGTGTCGACGACCTCAGGACCGGGTTGGTCGGGAACGTTCGGCTCTGGTGAGGGTGCCGGCGAAGCGACCGCAGGGGTTGCCGCGACGCTCGCCATCCCTCCCGGGGCGTCACGAGCGAGGACAATCCGACGGCTCAACGTGCTCCTGGAACGCCGTGCGACGTGTCGGACGGCGGCAGGCGCGGCCGCCGATGCTGGTCCAGGGGGAGCGGCTCTCGAACGACGTCGCCGGGTACCGAACAGATAGCCGAACCCTCCGGCGGCGGCCATGATGATCGCGAAGGTGATCACGTTGTATGGGAAGCCCGTCGTCGCGCTGTAGAGCCATCCGAGCCCGACAAGGCTGACGTGCAACGTGAGCGAGGCGGTGCCATAGTAGCCTCCGGCACCGAGCGCGGCCGCGATCGTGACGGTGCTCCCGAGGTAGCAGGCCGGCACCGTCAGGGTCACGGCGACGGTTCCATCGGACGCCGTGGTCCCGCTCGCCGTCGCGAGCGTCCCGCTGCAGAAGCCGGGGAAGGTCCCGCTCATCGTGAGCTCGACCGTGAGAGCCGCGATACCGGCACGCGTCGTGGCGTTCGTGACCTGAGCGGTGATTGTGCTGCTCCCCCCAGGCGCCACCGAGTTCGGATCGGCTGTGAGGTTGAGGTTCGCGTAGGTCCCCGTGAGGTGTTCGAAGAGAGGCAGAGCGCGCGGCGTTCCCCAACCGGTCGCAGCGTCCCACCCGACGTTCGCGGAAGCGACACAGGTCGGGGAACCACCCGTGATGTCCACGATGCCGGCGCTCCCCGTTCCGTTCTCGCGCGCCGCGAGTTGGTAGAGCCGGTCCGTGATGAACCCGAAGGATTTCCCTCGAACCGCTGCCATCTCCGCGATCAGGCCCGCCCACAACGGGGTTCCGAAGCTGGTCCCGGATCCCTGCGTTCCCGCTCCTGCGTAGTAGAAGTAATTCCGGCTGGCCGGTCCCGAGACGTCGGGCATGCCCCGCATGCTCCCGTGGGCCGTTATCGGCCCCGAAGCGCTCCCGACGAGTTGCCAGGAGGGGGCAGCGTAGCTCGCGGAGTATCCACCGCCGGAGAGACTCCAGTCGGGTTCGCTCTGGAGCCCCGTCACGGTTCCGAGGGCGTTCTCCGAGAGGACCGGCGCCGTTCCCCCCACTGCGATCACGTCCGGCGACGCGGCGGGGAACTGGGGCGCGGCGCCGCCGGTGCAGCCGTCCTTCAGGTCTCCGCCCGTGTCGCCCGAGGCCGCGAGGAGCGTGATCCCGCGATTCGCCGCTGCAGCGAAGGCGATCGACATCGCCGCCTGGAACGGCGGATCCGTGCCGTCCTGGCTCCCGAACGACATCGAGATGACGTTCACGCCCGGGATGTTGTTCACGGCCTCGTCCGTCGCTTGCTCCATGTTCGCATCGGTCGGGGAGTAGCCGTTCGAGGATGGACCGTCGGGCGCGTACACAGCGTCGATCGTGGCACCGGGCGCCTCGGATGCTGACCACTCGATGTCGAGGGTCATCTCACGGGTCGAGTTCGAAGGGTCGTTGATGGCGCCGGCCGAAGGGTCGGGCGCGCCAGCCACCGGAAAGGCCCGGACGGTAGGTGCGGGGAAGCCGCCCGGATAGGACCGTGAAAAAAAGTCGCTGATGTCGGAGGGCGCGTAGCCGGATCCCCAGAGCAGGACCGCGATCCCTTCCCCGGTGGCCCAGTGACTTGTCCCGGAGTAGTTGTAGAGCGCGTCGAGACCGTAGATCAGGTGAACATCGTTCGGAGTGACGAGATCGGTGGAACCCCCCTGCGCCGGGCGACTGAGAGGGGCGAAGGAGCTCAGGGGCAATGTGAACCGGGTCATCCCCTCGGCGAGTCCCGAGATAGCGGCGACTTCCGCTCCAAAGGGCGGAGGGAGGGTCGGGACGGACGACGGGAACTGGACGAGTTTGCCGGACACGGTACCATTGAGAAGCGTCGTCCCGAACGCCGAACCGACCCGGTCCGCGGGCCCGACGACAAGGAGCGACAGCCGGTCGGGTGACGTGGAGGCCACGGTCAGTCCGAATCCATCGAAGTAGTTTTGGAGCCGGAGATACTCGGAGGCTCCGAGCCCGAACCGATCGCCGATCTGGCCTCCGGAGAGGTGCGGGGCGTTCGCGTCCACACGGCCGAAAAACGAGGGACTGGAGGGCCACAACGTCAGCATGACCCGGACCGGACCCTCCGTCGGGCGGAGGTCCGCGGCGCTTCCGAGGAGCGATGCGTTGAAACCAGACCGATGCGCCCATGATTCGGAAAGGACCGAGGGGAACTGAATCTCCGAAACGGGGAGATCCGCGACCCCGCTCATCCCATGCGTTTCCTGGAAAACATTGGTGAGCCCGGGGAGGCTCGAGACGGGCGGGACAAGGAGGAGCGTGAGGGTGCCCATGAGGAGAAACGTACGGACGCCACCGTGCGCGCTCCGGTCCGGGTGCATTCGGGTAACTACCAGTCAGGTGGCTTAAGGACGTTCTGCGTGGCGGTACACGCGTGACGGAAGACGCTCGCGACCGCGTAGGGGGCGCCGGCTTTCGATCCCTCGGACACGGACGGCGACCGCGATGGGATCCTGCCGGCCTAGATCCTTACGATCGGATCGGCGCCGTGTACCCGGCGGGAAGGTGGAACGGTTCTCCCTCCCCGAGCGAATTCGGCCGGGGCGCGGAGGTCACTCCGCGTTGCTTGCAGAGATAGGCGTCGATGGCCTCGGCAGCCTGGCTCGCCGCGCCCATCGCGTAGACGACGGAGCGCCCGCCGGCTGCGAACACGCCGGGGACCGCGGTCGCGAACCCGGGCGCCTTGCCTTCCGGCCACCCCTGACTCGTGATTCGCAGATCGAGCGGCGCGTCGACCGCGCTCAGGTCCGCGCGCTGGCCCACGGCGACGATCGCCGTATCGCAGGGGATCGTCTCCTCGGACCCGGACACCGGGACGGGGGAGCGACGCCCACCGGCGTCGGGGGGCCCGAGCTCCATCGACTGGACGACGACGCCCGTGACGTGGCCGTTGCCGACGAACTGGACCGGCGCGGTCAGGAAGCGGAACTTGATCCCCTCCTGCTCCGCACCATGGATCTCCTCGGGGTCGGCGGGCATCTCCTGGCGGCTCCGACGGTAGAGAAGGGTCACCTCGCCATGGCCCGAGAGGCGAAGCGCGGTCCGAACGGAGTCCATCGCGACGTCGCCGCCGCCGATGACCACGACTTTCGGGCCGAGGGACATGGGGCGACCGGCGTTGACTTCCTTGAGCATGGGGAGGGCTGGCATCACCCCCGGCAGCTCCTCGCCCGGGACCCCGAGGGTTCGGTGCAAGGAGGTCCCGATCGAGATGAACACGGCCTGGTAGCCCTTGGCGAGAAGGCCCTCGGGAGGGTTCTCCGGTCCGATCTTCGTGTCGCGCACCCACGTCACATCGAGGTCGCGGAACCGTGCCCGATCGACCTCCACATCGGCATCGGTCATCCGATAGGCTGGGATGGTCTGCATGAGTCCGCCGAACCGGTCCTCCTGTTCGAAGACGGTGACGGCGTAGCCGCGCACCCCGAGTTCCCAGGCGGCCATCATCCCGGCCGGCCCGCCTCCGATGACGGCGATGCGCTGGTCGCGAGGCTTCGACGGTACGTACACAACATCGTGGGTTCCGAAGTCGAGCGCGGCGCGCTTCAGATGCCGGATCGCGATGGGGACGCCTTTCTTCTTGACGACGCAGGCGTCTTCACAATAGTGATAGCAGACCTTGCAGAGCGAGGTCGCGAGCGGATCGTCCCGGATCGTGACCCGCGCCGCGCCGTCGAAGTCCTCGATCGCGATGAGCCGGATGTACTCGCGCGCGTCCTGCGTGATCGGACACGCCTCGACGCACCAGGGACGACGGCACTGGATGCACCGCTTGGCTTCGAGGACGGCCTCTTCCTTCGAATAGGCATGGAGAACCTCTCGGAAATCCTCGGTCCGCGCCCCGATCGGCTCCTCGACGATCGGCACCCGGACGGGGTTCAGCCGAGGGGGCGTGACCGGCGCCTTGGCGGGAACGGGAGTGGCCATGTACCGTCGGAGTTCTCATCCGGTGGTCCCATTAAGACGCTTGCGCGGCCGTGACGTGGCCTCGCACGCACACCGCGGTTTTCCGTCGGTCGGCAAGGTCTTTACCCGGTCCGACTCCCCCGTCGGTACCGTCGAAGATCGGCGGGGAACGGGGACGGCATGGTGCTCGATTCTCTCGGCAAATCGCTTCGCGCGGTGCTTCAGAAGATCGCGCGCGGCTCGGCGATCGACGAGGCTCTGCTCTCGGAGGTGGTGCGCGACATCCAGCGGGCGCTCCTGCAGGCGGACGTCAACGTGCAGTTGGCCCTCGACCTCACCCAGCGTGTCAAGAAACGGGCGCAGGAGGAAAAGCCGCCGGCGGGTGCCGGGGTCCGGGAGTTTCTCGTTCGGATCATCTACGAGGAGATCCGGCGCATCCTCGGGCCGGAGCGAGCGCTCGAGCTTCGCCCGAAGAAGATCCTGCTTGCCGGGCTCTTTGGACAGGGAAAGACGACGACCGCCGGAAAGCTCGCCCGCTTTTTCCAGAAGAAGGGGATGCGGGTCGGGCTCGTCGCGGCGGACGTGCACCGCCCCGCGGCGGTCGATCAGTTGGAGCAGCTCGCCGCGAAGGTGGGGGCCGACTTCTACGCGAACCGGAAGGAGCGACGCGCCGAGGTGATCGTGCGGGAAGCCCTCGCGAAGTTCCCTCCCCATCTCGCGGTGATCGTCGACACAGCGGGCCGGTCCGGCATCGACGAGGAGCTCATAGCGGAATTGCGGACCGTTCGAGAGACTCTCGCGCCGGAGGAGACCTTCCTCGTGCTCGACGCCGCCATGGGCCAGAGCGCGGGCCGGAGCGCCGAGGCGTTCCACAAGGCCGCGACCCTCACCGGCGTGATCCTCACCAAGCTCGACGGATCGGCGAAGGGAGGCGGCGCACTCTCCGCGGTCGCAGCGAGCGGAGCGCCGATCGTTTTCATCGGCACCGGCGAGCATCTCGACGACCTCGAACGCTTCGAGCCCACCCGATTCGTCTCGCGGCTCCTCGGGATGGGAGACATTCAGACCCTTCTCGAACGGTTCGAGGAGCTCGCCGACAAGGAGGGGGCGGAGAAGGCCGCCGAGCGGCTGATGGCGGGCAAGTTCACGCTGCGCGACATGCGATCCCAGCTCGATTCGCTCGGGGAGATGGGCCCGTTCTCGAAGCTCATGTCGCTGCTCCCGTCGCTCGGAGGAGCGAAGCTCGATGAGGGCCAGATGGAGGAGACCCAGGGACGCCTCCGGAGGTTCCGGTCGATCCTCGACTCCGTGAACGAATCCGAGCTCGATGATCTCCACCTCATCAAGAGCGAGAGGATCCACCGGATCGCCCGTGGGAGCGGGCAGCGGCCCCAGGAGGTTCGGGCGTTGCTGAAGTACTGCGAAACGACCCGCAAGGCTGCGCACGGGATCGCCTCGAATCGACGGCTGAGACGCCAGCTCGAACGTCAGCTCGCCGGCTCGGAGCCCCCTGCCTGAGCACGCGCGATGACGGTCAACCTCGCGTTCGCCGTCGGTGGGCTCCTTCTCCTGTTCTTCCTTCCGGGGTTCGCCGTGACCCGGGCGCTGTTCCCGGAGCAACGGGTCGTTCGACCGCGCTCGATCCGGACCCTCGTGGAGCAGGTCACCCTCAGCGTCTTCGTGAGCCTCGCGCTCACCGTGCTGGTGGGTTTCGCGCTCCTCGGGACTTCCGGGGGCTTCGGTGCCGCTCCCTCGGATCCCCTCGTGGAACTCGCGCTGGTGGCGGTGACCGTCGTCGCCCTCGTCACCGCCGTCCTGCGAGGATCGTTCTCGGCCGTCCCCCCGGCGACGGTCAGCACCGAAGAACCCGGCAACGAGGGCGCCCTCGAGCTGGTGCGGGCGCTCGACGATCTCGCGCGCGAGGAGCGTCGCCTGCGTCACCGGATGCGGGGCGCGCCGGGGGATTCCCTCGAACACGCGAAGGTGGCCGCAGAGCTCGAGACGGTGCGCGACGAGGCGACTCGCCTCCGGGCCCGGCGGGAGGCAGAGTACGCCGCGTAGCGGTTCCGGGGGCTACAAGATGGCGCTCATCGTCCGCGCTGAGCTCCGCCTCACCAGCGGGAAGGCTGCGGTCCAGGTGGCGCATGCCGCCGTGCAACTTGCCGAGCTCGCATCACGACGCAGTCGGGACGCGTTCGATGCGTGGCAGAAGGGGGGTGCGAAGAAGATCGCTCTCCAAGCTTCGACCCTCGAGGCGATGGAAGAGCTCGAGCGCAAAGCGAGGAGCATGGGAATCCCCGCCATCATGGTGGAGGACGCGGGACTCACGGAGGTCGCGCCGGGGACGCGGACCGTACTGGGCCTCGGCCCGGCTCGAAGCGAGGAGCTCGACCGGATCACCGGCTCCCTCGACCTCCTCTAAGTCGCGCCCTCGCAATCTCCGAGCCGACCATGGGGACGCGCCCTGCGGGGTTCGGCGGCCGCCCGGTGCTCCCACGTCCTTCAACCCAAGCATAAATAGGCCTGACCGAATCGGAGGACGTCGGGCGGACGGGAGCGTCCGACGGAGGGAGCCCGCCGATGAAGATGTGGATCTACATCGTGCGGCGCCTGATTCTCCTCGTCCCCGTGATCATCGGGGTGATGACGATCACCTTCCTCGTCACCTCGGCGTTGCCGTTGCAGGACCGGCTCACTTCGGCGTACGGCACCCCAAAAGTGCCCTTGCAGAAGTACGTCCCGTGCAACGTTCTCGGGCTTCCCGGAACGGGCCTTTGCCTCAATCCAACCTACGTCCGCGACGTCCACTCCCTCGGCCTCGACCAACCCCCCTGGGTCCAATGGGGGATCTACGTGAGGAACAGCCTCACGCTCAATTGGGGCGCCACGGATTCCCACAGCCTGGCGAGCGAAACCCTCCTCGGCACCTCGACGCTCCCGATCGTCACGGTCCTCTCGTGGTACCTCCCCTACACGCTCGAGCTCGCCGCGTTATCGCTCTTCCTGATCCTCGTCATCTCGATCCCGCTCGGGAACTACTCCGCCGTCTACCGGAACCGTCCCCTCGACCAAGGCGCGCGCGTGATCTCGTTCTCCGGATTCGCCTTGCCGGGATTCCTTCTTGCCACGATCCTTCTGCTCGCGTTCACGTCCCTTCTCAGCGCCGCCGTCCCCGTTGCCTGCGGGGGAACCTACATCCCGT
>JAKIWU010000070.1 GCA_022749905.1 Thermoplasmata archaeon | reverse complement strand
TCACCGACGACTACCTTCTGCCTCATGCCGAAGAGATCGACCGAAGCGACCGGCTTCCCCACGATGTCCGCCCCCGGCTTGTGGAGGCGGGCTTCCTCTCCGTTGGCCTCCCGGTGCAGTACGGGGGAAAGGTCGGCGATCACCGTGCGGTCGCAGCGGTTATCGAGGAGCTCGCCCGCGGGAGCGCGGCCGTTGCGACCCTCGTCTCCGTCCATCTCTCGGTGTGCGCTCAGCCAATCGCAACGTGGGGAACTCCGGAGCAGAAGGACCGTTGCCTTCGACCGCTCGCCGAGGGACGGTGGCTCGGGGCGTTCGCGCTCACGGAGCCTGGCGCAGGCTCGGATGCTGCTGCCCTCGCGTGCCGCTTCACGACCGAGCCGTCCGGATATCGCCTTACGGGCAGCAAGATGTTCATCACCAACGCCGCTAGTGCCGATGTGGTGCTCACGTTCGCTCGACCGGCGCAAGGTTCCGCGACGGACCGAATCTCGTGTTTCATCCTCCGCAAGGGTGCGAAGGGATTTTCGATCGCGCAACGGCTCGACAAGCTCGGCCTGCACGGTTCGGAGACCAACGAGGTCGTCCTGCAGGACGCGGTCGTCCCCTCGAACGATCTCCTCGGTCCCGAGGGGCAAGGATTGTCGATTGCCTTGGGGGCCCTCTCCGGCGGGCGTGTGGGGATCGCGTCCGCGGCCCTCGGCGTCGCTCAAGCCGCGTACGACGAGCTGGAGACCGCCGTCCGAGCGTCTCCCGAGGAATGGAAGAGGCACGCCCTTGCGCGAGCCTACGTCCGCCTCTCCGCAGCCCGAGCGCTCGTCGAGCGGGCGGCGGATCGCAAGGACGCAGGAGTCCCGAGCGTTCCCGAATCCTCTGCCGCGAAGCTGCTCGCGTCCGAAGCGGCCGTCTGGATCGCCGGGCGGGCCATCGAGGTGATCGGGCAACCGGCCGCGAGAACCGGATCGCGCCCGGAGCGCCTTCTCCGGGACGCACGGGTCTTCCCGATTGTCGAGGGAACGACCGAGATTCAGGAGCTGATTCTGGGCCGGACGCTCGCTGGGGTCGACCCTGCCTGATCCCACACGCGAGCCAACGGATTTGTAACGGGCACGGCTCCGGCCGCCGTGACACGCCGAGAAGCCGCCAAAGTGGGGGTCAAGGTGGCGGACCTTCCCCTACCGCCCGAGCTGCTGAAGATCCTGGAGAGCGGAGGGATTCAGACACTGTACCCTCCGCAGGCAGCGGCGCTCGGTCCCGCTCTCGCCGGAAAGAGCGTGCTCCTTGCGTGCCCGACGGCGAGCGGGAAATCGCTCGTGGCCTACCTCGCCCTCCTCCGTGCGGCGCTGGCGGGGAAGACCGGACTCTATCTCGTCCCGCTCCGCGCCCTCGCGCAGGAGAAGTTCGACGATCTCGACCGGTTCAAGGCGCTCGGGCTCTCGGTGGGCATCTCGATGGGAGACTACGATCTCCCTCCAAGGACCCTCGAGAAGCTTGACATCCTCGTCGCCACGAGCGAGAAGGCGGATGCGCTCCTCCGGAAGGGAGCGCCGTGGCTCGAGCGCCTGGGGTGCGTCGTCGCCGACGAGATCCACCTCATGCGGGATCGCGATCGCGGCCCGACGCTCGAAGTGAGCCTGACGAGGCTCCGCCGCTTGCGGCCGGACCTCCAGGTCGTCGCGCTCTCGGCCACCGTCGGCAATGCGCGCGAACTTGCCGACTGGCTCAAGGCCGAGCTCATCGAGAGCGACTTCCGCCCCGTCCCCCTCAAGTCCGGGGTCTACCTCGACGGCCGGATCACGTTCACCGATCTCACCGCTCGCGACCTCACCGGGGGCGGGGAGCCTGTCCATCGCCTCGTGCGGACCGTCATCGAGGAGGGCGGGCAGGCCCTCGTGTTCGTGAACACCCGCCGAGCGAGCGAGCAACTCGCGCTCGCCCTCGTGCCGACGGTCCGGAGCGCGCTCACCGCAGGGGAGCGTGCACACGGGGAGGAAGCGGCGAGCCGGCTCTCGGGGCTGGGGGAGGAAGAGACCGAGGGAGTACGGCGCCTCGCGGGCCTCCTGCCGAACGGCGTCGCGTTCCACAATGCTGCCCTCACCAATCCCGAGCGCCGCGTGGTCGAACGGGCGTTCCGGGACCGGATCCTCAAGGCCCTCGTCGCGACGCCGACCCTCGCGGCCGGCATCAACCTGCCCGCGCGTCGCGTGATCGTGCGGGATACCACGCGCTACGACGACCGGGTCGGCATGCAAACCGCGATCCCCGCCCTAGAGATCCAGCAGATGTGCGGAAGGGCTGGACGGCCCGGCCTCGATCCGTCGGGGGAGGCGGTCCTCATTGCGCGTCACGAAGAGGAGCTCACGCGCTACCTCGATGACTACCTCTCCGCCGGTCCGGAAGAGGTCCGATCCCAGCTCGCCTCCGAGTCGTCCCTGCGCACACACCTGCTCGCTCTCGTCGCGAGCGGCGCAGCGTCGACCGAGCTCGAGCTCCGACGCTTCTTCGAATCCACCTTCTTCGGCCACACCCAAGCGATCGAGGAGATGGACGCCACCGTCGACGCGGTCCGGGCGTTCCTCGTCTCCGAAGCCTTCCTCGAGCCGGGAGCCGAGCTGAAGGCGACCGCGTTCGGCCACCTCACCTCGGAGCTCTACCTCGACCCGATGAGCGCCCTCGTGCTCCGGGGGGCGCTCGAGCGCGCTCCGCTCGGGGTCCGACCGTTCCCTCTGCTCGCAGCCGTCGCGGCTACGCCGGACCTTCCGCCGCTCTTCCTGCGACGCGGTGAGGAACGAGAGCTCCTCGCGAGGTTCACCGATGAGGAGAACGAGCTCCTCGTGAAGCCGGACGAAGATCCGCTGCGGCTCGATCTCGAGTTCTTCCTCTCGACCCTCAAGACGGCCTCGGTGCTCGAGGCCTGGATCGACGAGACGCCCATCGTCGCGATCACCGAGCGGTTTCAGATCGGCGCGGGCGACCTCCGGGCGAAGGTGGAGGACGCCGACTGGCTCCTGTTCGGGGCTCAGCGCTTCGCCCAGAAGCTCCAGAGGCGCGTGGCCCGACCGATCGATGCGCTCTCGCTCCGCGTCCGATATGGGATCCGCGAAGAGCTCCTCGATCTCGTGCGCTTGCGGGGTATCGGCCGCGTGCGCGGTCGGGCCCTGTACGCGGCCGGTATCGAAGATCGCGAAGCCTTGCGGAGTGCCTCCCTCGATCGCATCGAGGCGATCCTTCGCTCGCGCGAGCTCGCGAAGAGCGTTCTCCGGCAGGTCGGCGCGACCGTCGACCCGCAGACGAAGCCCGTACGAGCCGAGGGACGCCCGCCGGAAGGGGCGCCCGCGCCAGCGCCGATCAGTCCTCCTCAGGCACGTAAGGGGAGCCGAACACTCGAGGAGTACCACCGCTGAGCAGGTCCTCGAGGCCGACCTCGTCGCCGTGCGCGAGGAGCTCGAGTCGCGATTGCGTTCCGCCGTTGCCCCCGGTTCGGACTTCGCGTCGCAGGACGCCCGCCGCCTCGAGGCGTACGATCCGGCGCCAGAGGGTTGTCGCGGGAAGAGGGCGAACACCCTCGGCCCGGGCAAGGCGGGCTTCCCACGTGCGAACGTCGTGAACGAAGCCCGGACCATCCACCGTGGCCTTCCGGAGCGCTTCGAGAAGCCGAGGCTCGACAGAGAGGGTGCGAGCCTCTCGGGGGTGGAGATACGGCGACCCAGGGCCGAGGAGGGAGTCGTCGGTCATCGCTCGCTTGAGGAGCTCGACCGCTTCTCGCACGCCGCCGGAACTGCGACGGGAGCGCGCGAGGACGCTCGCCATCCAGACTTCCGGGGGCGGACGGCCAAACGCTCGGGCCGCCCGGTCCCTGAGGATGCGATCGATCTCCTCTAGGGAGTACGGAGGAAGCTGAACCCGACGATCGTCTGGCACCCCGGCACGACGGGCGCGGTCCCAACAGGCGAACGCGTCGTGCCGCCCTGCGAGGATGATCCGGATAGCGGGCGCCGCATCGCTCCCTTCGGGAAGGAAGCGTTCCGGCCGCAGGAGGGCGCGCACGATGGGGCCGATGTCCGGCGCGTCGGGTCCGAGATCGTCGAGGACGACGATGGCTCCCCGTCGCTCACGGCTCACGCGCCGGAGGAAACCCGCCATTGTCTCCGCGATGGAGAATCCGCGACCCTCGAACTCGGGAAAGAGCCGTCGCAAGAGATCCGAAGCGATCGAGACGGTACCCCCGCACCAGCGAACGCGAACCGCTACCCAGATCGGCCCTTGTCCTGGTTCGGTGCGACGAATCTCCTCGACGCACCGGAGAGCCGCGCGTCGGGCGACCGAAGAGGTCCCGGATCCGACGGGGCCGGACACAATTGCAACGCTCGGGTCCCGCGTGTCCCGACCTTCGTTCAGGAGGCGCGCGAGAACTTTCTCGACGGCATCGTTTCGACCGACCAAGACCGGCGGGACCCAATCCGGGGCGAGGACCTCGGGGTGTGCGGCGGGAAGCATGAACCCAAGATTACCACCAATTATAAGAAATCTCACAAATCCATATTCCAACGAAACGGTGCGTCGACGCGACCGGTCGTTCGCGTGCTTCCCGCGGCCGAAGACGACGGACTGCCCGGCGGCCGTTCCAGGAGAAGCTGCGGGGTTCAGGAATCGCGCCTTGCCTACGCAGGAAGGAGCGAACCAAGGGACGGATCGGAGGGAATCGACTCCGTTCTGCCGAATCGGGGCACCCGTTAAGAGCGGCGCCGAGCGTCGCGCTCTCGATCCATGACGCGTCGGGTGACTCTGATCCCAGGCGATGGGATCGGTCCCGAGGTAACGCGCGCTGCACAGATCGTGGCGAGTGCCACCGGCGTCGCGATCGACTGGGAGGTCGTCGAGGCTGGCGAGCAGACGATCCGCAGCGCGGGGACACCCCTGCCTCCCTCGGTCCTCGAGTCGATCCGCAAGAATCGTGTGGCGCTCAAGGGACCGATCACGACCCCCATCGGCGGAGGGTTCCGCTCGGTCAACGTGGCCCTACGGCTCGAGCTCGAGCTCTTCGCCTCGGTACGGCCCGCTCGGGCGATCGCGGGTGAGGGGACCCGCTACCCGGAGACGGACCTCATCGTGGTTCGGGAGGCCACGGAGGGAATGTACGCCGGCATCGAACACTGGGTGGATCGGGATCACACGGCCGCCGAAACGGTCGATGTCGTCACACGGAAGGCGTCCGATCGCATCGTGCGCTTCGCGTTCGAACTCGCACGCCGCGAGAAGCGGCGGAAGGTGACCGCGGTCCACAAGGCGAACATCATGAAGACTACCGGAGCGCTCTTCCAATCCGCGTTCCGCGACATGGCCACCGCCTACCCGGACATCATCGCCGAGGAGCGGCTCATCGACAACATGTGCATGCAGCTCGTGAAGAAACCGTCGGAGTACGATGTCATCGTCACGACGAACCTCTTCGGCGACATCCTTTCGGATCTGTGCGCGGGGCTCGCCGGCGGTCTCGGGATCGCGCCCGGAGCACTCTACGGCGAGTCGATCGCGGTGTTCGAGCCGGTCCACGGCTCGGTCCCCAAGTACGCGGGCCAGGACAAGGCGAACCCGGTGGCGGAGGTCCTGAGCCTCGCCCTCCTCCTCAGGCATCTCGGCGAGTCGGCGGCCGCGGAGCGGATCGAGCGAGCCGTCTGGCGCGTGGTGGCGGAGAAGAAGGTCGTAACCTACGACCTCGCTCTGCCCGGCTACACCGACCGCCCCGTCCCTCCTTCCTCGTGCTCGGCGATGGCAGCGGAGATCGCTCGACAGGTACCTCTCGTGGATCTTTCGTCTCCGCGCCCGCAATATGTCCCGCCTTCCCCGACGCGTGCCTGATCCGAACATCCCGCCCCTCGCGCGTCCGCCGGAGAATCTTTCTGATGGTCCTCCGTCGTACGGAGGGACAGATGCCGGAAGGACGCGCCGTCCGCATTCCGAAGGGCCGGTCGGTCGAGCTGGGCGGGGGAGCCGAGCCGCCGTCGGCCCCGCCCGGAGTCGTTCGGGAGAATCGTGGAGGGACCCAGCGGGCAACCCGCACGTTCCTCGCGTTCCTGGTCGGGCTCGTCGCGGTCTACGGCGTGTTCCTCTCCCTCGTCCTCTCGGCTGCGAGGCCGGGCGAACGCAGTGACCTCGCCGCCAACGCGCTCTTCACGCTCATCCTCGTGGCGTTCGGCCTCGCCGCGTACGTGCTGACCGTCGCCCAGGCGCCTCGACGGGTGCGGGTAGCGGACGGGGAGTTCGTCGTGACGGAACGATTCGGTCGGATCCGGCGGTTCGCGAACGGACCCCCCCTTATCGTTCGGGTCGTGAAGCGCTACGCGCCGGGCCCCCTCGCCGACACTGCGACCGAGATCGTCCTGGTCACGACGCCCGAAGGCGGCGAACGCACGTATCTCGTGGAGCGCGGCCTCGTGCCTGCGACGCCCGAAGGAACGCGCGGTTCCTAGGGCGCGCGGTCACTCGAGGATGTCCTCGAGCTCGCTCGCCACAAGGGTCAGGAGCTGATCGAGCGACCGGTTCTTGAGTTCGGTGATCTGGCCCGTGTCCGTCTCGAGGCGGGCGGTGAATTCGTCCCCGTCACGGAGAAAGGAAAGGGACAGGACATGGGATCGGTCGAGGCGGGGGAGGCGGATCGGTTCGACCGTCGGGATCTTCTCGATCGTGGACCGGAGCTTGGCGACGCTCGGCTTCGCGGTGGATCCCTTGCCGCTCCCGGTCTTGGGTCGGGCCGGTGGAGCACGCTTCGACGAGGATTGGGCACGTTTGGCGGGCCGTTTGGTGGGCTTGGGGGCTTGCCGCGCGCTCGGTCGTGCCTTCGGGCGACTCCCCATCCGATGCTACCTCGGCGCGGCCCCCCAAAAAGCCCCCCTACTTAAACTGGCGTGGCCGCGTGATGAGAAAGTCCGGCGAGAGCGCGCCGGAAGGGGAGCTGGCGAGCTGGGGCCATCGCGAGTCGCTCGACCCCGCTCCCGACGGTATTCAGGCGATGAGCGATCCGCTCCGCTGCCCGCTCGCGTGCGAGGCGGGGGCGCGGTCCCAGGTCCGCTCCGTCTCCCTTCGGGCGAGGCCCGACGGGACTGCCTACTGTTGGGGCGGAGGTGGCGGGGGAGGTGGAGCCGCCATCGGTGGGGCCATCATCGGTTGGACGGGGGGTGCCTTCTTCTTGCGCATCACCAGAACGACCACCAACACGACGACGACGACGATGACCACGAGGGCGATGATTCCGAACAGAACCGCTGTGGCGATCGCCGTGTTCGCTGTCGTCGAGACGCAGCTCACCGTTGTGCACGTCGTACCTCCGGGTCCTCCTTGGTAATTGGTACCGAGCCAGCTCCCGGCGGCGCCGCCACCGGTCGAGGCGT
>JAKIWU010000007.1 GCA_022749905.1 Thermoplasmata archaeon | reverse complement strand
GCTGAAGACCTTGCCCGATTCTCCGAGAGGTGGTGCATGGCCGTCGTCAGTTCGTACCGTAAGGCGTTCTGTTAAGTCAGATAACGAACGAGACCCTCGCCTTCAGTCGCGATTGCGTGCGCGAGCACGCGAGCACACTGGGGGGATCGCTGCCGCTAAGGCAGAGGAAGGAGAGGTCTACGGTAGGTCCGTATGCCCCGAATCTCCCGGGCAACACGCGCGCTACAAAGGTTGGGACAATGGGATCCGACCCCGAGAGGGGGAGGCAATCCTGAAACCCAATCGTAGTCTGGATCGAGGGCTGTAACTCGCCCTCGTGAAAATGGATTCCGTAGTAATCGCGGGTCAACATCCCGCGGTGAATGTGCCCCTGCTCTTTGCACACACCGCCCGTCAAGTCATCCGAGTTGGGTCGGAGTGAGGGTGACTCCTTAGGGTCGCTCGAACTTCGGTTCAGCAAGGGGGACTAAGTCGTAACAAGGTATCTGTAGGGGAACCTGCAGATGGATCACCTCCTACAGCGCCCCCGTCTGGGGCGCTCGAGGTCGAGGCCACCTCGCGCTCTGGCTCTCCCTTCCCACGGGCCGTCAACCCATTCCTGAGTAGTTACCAACGGCTTATCTCCTCCTGGTTTCTCCGTCGGGGGATGATGCCGGTCGCGAAGCTCGCGAGCCTCGTGCCGCCCGTCCAGGCGGCGGTCGACGCCCTCGCCCGCGGCGAGCCCGTCCTCATCTTCGACGCGGTCGACCGCGAGCGGGAGACCGATCTCGTCTTCCTCTCCTCGATGGCGACGCCCGAGCTCGTCCGGCTCGCTCGCCAGGACGCTGGCGGCCTCATCTGCACCGCGATCTCGAACGAACTCCGTACGCGGATCGGCCTCCCGTACTTCGCCGAACTCCTCGAGCTCGGGGAGGCGCGCTTCCGCGTGCTCGCGACCGTGCGCGCGCACCGTCCGCGCTACGACCGGAGGAGTTCCTTCGGCATCACGCTCAACCACGTGTCCACGTACACCGGCGTCCCCGACAACGACCGCGCGCGCACGATCCGCGCGATCGGCGAGCTCGCGCGCGATGCCGCCTCGCTCACGGATGCCGAGCTCGCCGAACGGTTCGCGCGCGAATTCAGCTCGCCCGGTCACGTTCCGCTCCTCTACGCCGCGCCGTCGCTCTTGCGCGAGAGGAAAGGCCATACGGAGCTCGCCATCTCGCTCGCCCGGATGGGCTCGCTCGCGGAGTCGGTGACCGTCTGCGAGATGCTCGGCGACTCCGGAGGCGCGCGGGGGCCGGAGGCCGCGCGCCACTTCGCGGCGGAGCGCGGGTGGTCGTTCCTCGAAGGACGCACGATCGCCGAGGAGTTCGATCGATGGTCCGCGTGATGGCCACGGGGGTCTTCGACCTCCTCCACCCCGGTCACCTCTACTTCCTCTACGAGGCGAAGAAGCTCGGCGATGAGCTCGTCGTCGTGGTCGCGCGCGACCAGACGGCGCGGCGACTGAAGCATGAGCCGTACGTGCCCGAGCACCTGCGCCGCGAGATGGTCGATGCGCTGAAACCCGTCGACCGGGCGGTCCTCGGCTCGGCCACCGACATCTACGAGACGGTCGAGCGCGAGCGCCCGGACATCATCGCTCTCGGCTTCGACCAGCACTTCGATGCGGCCGAGGTCGCGCGCGAGTGCGAGCGCCGCGGTGTGCCCGTCAAGGTGGTCCGCCTCGGGCCGCTGACGCACGATGAGCTCGCGACGCGTCGGATCGTCGACCACATCCTCGACCGGGCGCGGCGGAGCGCGCCACCCCCGTGAAGCGGATCGGCGTCGCCGACACGACGTTCGCCCGGGTCGACATGGCCCGCTACGCCGTCGACCGGCTGAAGGCGAGCGGTACGGGGTTCCGGATCGAGCGGCGGACGGTGCCGGGGATCAAGGACCTGCCCGTCGCCGTGCGCCAGCTCTTCCACCACGACGGCGTCGACCTCTGCCTCGCGCTCGGGATGCCGGGCCGGGCGGAGTACGACAAGACGTGCGCCCACGAGGCGTCGCTCGGCCTCCTCTACGCAGGGGTCCTCGAGGCGAAGCCGGTCGTGGAGTGCTTCGTGTTCGAAGGCGAGGCCGAAGGAGACCGGGAGCTCGAGCACCTCGCGAAGCGGCGCGCCGAGGAGCATGCGGAGAACGCCTACGCGCTCCTCTACCGGCCGCACGATCTCGAACGATCGAGGGGCCTCGGCCTCCGCCAAGGGTTCGCCGACGCGGGACCGGTCCGCCGGAGCCTCTAGCGTTCACACTCCAACGGGAGATCCAAGGAGAACAGCATGACGGAACGGAAGGGCGGAAGCGGCGTGACCGTGGCTTTGGTGGCGAGCGAGTTCAACTACGACGTGACCTACCTCATGGTGGAGCGCGCGCGCGAGGAGATCGCCTTCCTCGGCGCGCACGCCGGTCCGCTGGTCAAGACCCCCGGCGTCTACGACATGCCGCTCGCCGTCGACGCGCTCCTGAAGCGCTCGGACGTCGACGCGGTCGTGACGCTCGGCGCCGTCATCGAGGGCGAGACCGACCACGACGAGGTCGTCATGAACCAGGCCGCGCGGAAGCTCGCCGACCTCGCGGTCCAGTACGCGAAGCCGGTCGGCCTCGGGATCTCCGGACCCGGCGAGACCCGTCTGCAAGCCCAGGACCGGATCGAGAACGCGGCGAACGCCGTCCGCGCCGTCGTGAAGATGGTGCAGAGGCTCCGCGAGCTTCGCGCAGCCGCCTAGAGCCCGAGGCGCCCCCTCAGGAACTCGTAGGCCGCGCGGCCCTTCGCGGTGTGCGGGGTCGCCGTGAACGGGCCCGGGGGGATCCTGGTCCGGTCGCGGGTGGTCAGTGCGGCCGAGAGGCGAGCGTGCGAGCTCGCGATCGTCACGTCGGGCGAGACCAACGGCCCATCCGCGACCGAAGCGTGACCTCGCTCATCGATGGTGAGACTCGCCGTGCCCTCCTCGGTCACGAACACCCAGCGCTGCGGCAGGTAGGCCCGGATCATCCCCCCGAGCATGCCCTGGAGCGAACGAGCGAGCCTTGGCTCGAGGTCGTGGCCAACGGCCTCGAGGGCTGGCTTGAGGCAGCTCATGAAGGGCCCACCCGCCCGGGCGGATAGAACCCGCGGGGCCCCCTTTTCTAATCCCGGGGGCTCGACCGAACCATGGTGTACGTACGCGACGAAGGAAGCGTCTTTGATGCGCCGATCGACACAGTGTGGAAGTATCTGCAGTCCGACGACGATCACGGGGAGAGCCACAAGGGTCGTCGGAACATGGACCGGAAGTCCCTCGGTGAGAATACGGTCATGCTCTCCTGGGAACAGGACATCAACGGGAAGTGGATCCGCATGTCGAACCGGCTCACCTTCCACCCCCCGATCGGTTTCTTCGTCGAGCCGCTCGAGGGTCCGATGGCCGGCTCGAAGTTCTTCAATTACTACATCCCGAAGGGGAAGCAGACGGAGGTCGTCGTCGTGGGGGACTGGAACTCGAAGACGATCCCGCCGGCCGAGCTCGAAAAGGCTGTTTGGGCCAACCTCGAGAAGATCTACAGCGAGGACTCCGCGGGCCTCAAGACGTTTCGCGCGAAAGCGTAGATCCGGCGCGACCCGGCCGTCCCGAGCCACGCCTGGTGGACGAGGGGGGGAAGCGAGGCACGTGCCGATGCTCGCGACCTTCGCGATGACCCCCCTCGTGGGATGATCGGAACGCACCGAAGGGGGATTGGACGATGTCGTACTCGAGTCCTCCTGCCGGCCAGCCCACACCCGCCCCTCCTCCTCCGCCCTACGGGGCTCTGTGGGGTTCCGGCTGGCCCGGTCCGCCCGGCTCTGGGACCGCGGATGCCGTCCGCGAGCTTCGAAGGTCGATCACCTACTACGAGATCTACCTCGTCATTTCGATCCTGATCACCCTCGTCGCGGTGGCGCTCCTCGGCTCGGTCGTGTTCGGCTCGGCGGGCTCCCTCCTCGGCCCCGTGAGCATGGGTCGCATGACCGTCCCCACCCCGAACCCGGGCGCCGCCATCGCGGCAGCGGTGCTGAGCGTGACCTTCGCCATCGCGGGCTTCATCATCCTCGTCCTCGCCTGGTCCACGTGGCTCGGGGGGAGCAACAAGCTCGCGCGGCACGCGGGGGAGTTCGGTCCCCAGGCAGCCGAGGCAGCCCGGCGTGCGCGCTCGGACTGGACCGTGACCACCGCCCTGTTCTTCGTGAACATCATCGTCGGGGTCGTCTTCGTCGTGGTCCTGGTATTCGAGATCGTGAGCTCGCTCGCGCCCGTCTCGAACACCACAACCACAACGTCTGCTCCAACGGTCGATTTCTCCCAGTTCGTCGGTCTGGTCGTGGGGGTGGTCCTGATCTCCGCGCTTCTGGCCTTTCTCCTCTACTGGTTCGCGACCCGAGGGCTCGTCGGCGGCCTCGGCGGGATTGCGCCCCAGGAGATCCGGACGGAGGCGGAGACCGCGCGAACGATCATCCTTCTCGGCGCCATCCTCTCCGTGGCAGGCGCTGCCGGCTACCTCGTGCCGCCGGTCCGGCTCGTGGCTCTCGTTTCCCCCGTCGTCCTGCTCTATGGGTTCTGGCGCCTTGGTGGTGCGTATGATCGCTGGCTCGCCCATCCCCCAGCTCCGGGCCTTCCGCGACCCCTTGCCCCCGACACGGTCCGAACCTACGGCTGAATCCCGGCCGGAGTACCCCTCCTGGTTCGAGGAGGCGACGCCGTGGCCGGCCCGTCCGGTAATCGTTAAGGCGCGGGCTCGTTCCTCGACGGCCGGAGCGCTCCTCGTGGCCCGGCGGATCCATCGCGCCGTGCTCCCCTCGACCCAGGACGAAGCGATCGGGCGAGCCCGGGCCGGGGCAGGTGAGGGCACCCTCGTCGTCGCCGACAGCCAGTTCGGCGGGCGAGGTCGAGGGTCGAACTCGTGGGCCTCGCCGGAAGGGGGGCTCTATCTCTCGATGGTCACTCGGGCCCTCGACGTCCGCTCGAACCTCATGCCGATCGCCGTCGGTGTCGCGCTCGCCGATGCCCTCCAACGCAGGTTCGAAGTCTCGCCCCAGATCAAGTGGCCGAACGACCTGCTCGTCCCGAGGTCGCGTGCCCCGCCCCAGAAACTCGGTGGCGTTCTCGTCGACAGGATCGTCTCCCCCACCCTTGGAGAGGCGTTCGTGGTCGGCATCGGGATCAACGTCCACACCCCCCGTACCGCCTTCCCCCTCGCGCTGCGGGATCGCGTGGCGATCCTGTCCGAGCTCACCCGGGACCCTGTCCAGCCCGGGGACGTCGAGCCGCTTGTCGTGGCGTCGATCGATCAGGCTGCCGCCCTTCTCCGGACCCCCGAGGGTCCACGCGCGGTGGTCGAACGTTGTCGGGCGCGGCTCTACGGACGCGGCCGGCCGGCGCGGGTCGACGGCCTTCTGAGCGGAACGATCGAGGACATCGGGGAGGACGGGGTGCTCTGGCTCGACCAGGACGGCGCGCGCGTCGAGATCCGGTCCGGGGCGGTCGCCGTCGACGAGGCCCCATGAGCGATCCCTACGAGCGTTTCCGGAGCCTTCGCGAGAAGGCACGGGCGGGCGGTGGAGCAGAGCGCGCGAAGCGCCAGGCGGATTCGGGCCGGCTGAGCGCACGCGCCCGGATCGAGGCGCTGTTCGATCCCGGTTCGTTCTCCGAGATGGGCGAGTTCGTCACGCACCGCGCGACGGCCTTCGGGATCGCCGAACGCGTCGTGCCGGGGGATGGGGTCGTTGTCGGGTTCGGTCAGATCGAGGGTCGGCCCGCCTGCGGGTTCGCTCACGATGCGACGGTCTTCGGGGGCGCCCTCGGCGAGGCCCACGCCGAGAAGATCGTCAAGGCGATGGACGCGGCGAAGCGCGCAGGGGTCCCCATCGTCGGCCTCAATGACTCCGGCGGTGCGCGCATTCAGGAGGGCGTGATGAGCCTCGGCGGCTACGGCGAGGTGTTCGCCCGAAACGTCCAGCTCTCGGGCGTCGTTCCCCAGATCTCGCTCATCCTTGGGCCGTGCGCGGGCGGCGCGGTCTACTCGCCCGCCCTCACCGACTTCGTCATCATGGCACGAGGCTCTGCCCAGATGTTCATCACCGGCCCCGACGTGATCCGCGCGGTCACGGGGGAGGAGGTGAGCGCGGAGGCGCTCGGGGGCGCCGACGCGCACGCCTCCCTCAGCGGGGTCTCGCACCTTACCGCCGCCTCCGATGCGGATGCGATCGCCCTCGCGCGACGGCTGCTCGCCTACCTCCCGCTCAACAACCTCGACGATCCACCGCGCATCGACGAGGCTGCGCCGGCTTCGGACCCCGGGGGGCTCGCCGCGCTCGTGCCGACCGCCGCCGACGCTCCGTACGACGTGCGCGAGGTCCTGTCCCGGGTCGTGGACGCTTCGAGCGGGCTCGAGATCCAACCCGCGTTCGGTGCGAACCTTGTGACCGAGTTTGCCCGTCTCGCCGGCTCCACGATCGGCGTCGTCGCGAATCAGCCGATGCACTTGGCCGGATGCCTCGATGCGACCGCGTCGACGAAGGGGGCCCGCTTCGTGCGGTTCTGCGACGCGTTCAACGTCCCACTCGTGACCTTTGTCGATGTGCCGGGCTTCCTTCCGGGGATCGCGCAAGAGCACGGCGGGATCATTCGGCACGGGGCGAAGCTCCTCTATGCCTACGCCGAGGCCACCGTGCCGAAGCTCACCGTCATCCTCCGGAAGGCCTACGGCGGCGCCTACGACGTGATGTGCTCGAAGCACCTCGGAGGCGACCTCAACTACGCGTGGCCGACAGCCGAGATCGCCGTCATGGGGGCGGAGGGCGCGGTGAACATCCTCTTCCGTAAGGAGCTCGAGCGCGCGGCTCCCGCGGAGCGCGAACGGACGCGCGCCGAGCACGTCCGTGCCTATCGCGAGGAGTTCCTGAACCCGTACCTCGCCGCGGGGCGGGGCTACATCGACGCGGTGATCGATCCTGCCGAGACCCGACGACGCCTCGTCGACGGCCTCGCGTTCCTCGCGACGAAGCGCGAGGACCGGCCCCCGAAGAAGCACGGCAATCTCCCGCTGTAGGCCCTGCGAGGTGCGATGGTCGGGATCACCGAGACCGTGCTCCGCGACGGGCACCAGTCCCTGATCGCGACGCGCATGCGCACGCGCCACATGCTCCCGATCGCCGAGGCGCTGGATGGGATCGGCTACCGCTCGCTCGAGGTCTGGGGCGGAGCGACCTTCGACGTCTGTCTGCGCTACCTCCACGAGGACCCTTGGGAGCGGCTCCGCGCCCTCAAGCGCGCGATGCCGAGGACGCCGCTCCAGATGCTCCTCCGCGGCCAGAACCTCGTCGGCTACCGGCCGTACGACGACGATCTCGTCGAACGGTTCGTGCGGGAAGCGGCACGGCAGGGCATCGGGATCTTCCGGATCTTCGATGCCCTGAACGACCCGCGCAACATGCGTTCCGCCCTTTCGGCGGTACGCAAGGCCGGCGCGGTCGCGCAGGGAACGATCTGCTACACCCGCTCGCCCGTGCATACGTTGGACGCGTTCGTCGCCCTCGGCCGGACGCTCGCCGAGCTCGGCGCCTCCGAGCTCTGCATCAAGGATATGGGTGGCTTCCTCCCCCCGGGCGACGCGACCGCTCTGACCCGCGCCCTCGTCCGCGAGGTCCGACTTCCGGTGGTGGTCCACACCCATTCCACCGGGGGGTTCTCCACGCTCGCCTGCCTCGCCGCTGCCGAGGCCGGCGCGACCGCGATCGATACCGCGATCTCGCCGTTCTCCGGCGGAGCGAGCCAACCGCCGACCGAAGCTCTCGTCGGCGCGATGCAGGGGATGGCCGTCGATCCGAAGCTCGATCTCACCGCGCTCTCGGAGATCGCGACCTACTTCCGGGGTGTGCTCGAGCACTACCGGCCGATGCTGAACCCCCGCTCGCTCATGACCGACCCGTCGATCCTCCAGCATCAGGTCCCCGGTGGGATGCTCTCGAACCTTCTGGCGCAGCTCTCCGAGCAGGAGGCGACCGGTCGCCTCACCGAGGTCCTCGCGGAGATCCCGAGGGTCCGGGCCGACCTCGGCTACCCGCCGCTCGTGACCCCGACCAGCCAGATCGTCGGCGCCCAGGCCGTCCTGAACGTTCTCGCGGGGACGCGCTATCAGCAGGTCTCCCGCGAGGTGAAGGAGTATGTACGCGGTGCCTACGGACGGGCCCCGGGCCCGCTCGATCCCGTGCTCGTGGAGAAGGTCACAGCTCTTGGACCGGCGGACCAGGCCTCACCCTCGACGCTGAAGGAGCCAGAGTTCGAGGCTGGACTGCGCGAGGTCCGGACCCTCGTCCCAGCCGCGGACGACGCGGAAGCCCTGTCGTACGCGCTCTTCCCCACCGTCTTCCGGGCGTTCACGGAGTCGCGGGCCGAGGGCGTCACCTGGGATGCTCTCACGACGGCGGCGCTCGGAATCACGGCCGTCATGCGGTCCTCGAACGCACGGGCGCGCACGGGCGCGACCCGCTTCGCTCCGATGCGGAGCGGGAATTCTGCGTGGGCGGTCGAGGGCCGTGCACGCCTCCAGGGCGGAAGGAGGGGGATTGCCGAAGGTCGAGCTCGTCGTGGATGGTGAACCCCGGAACGTCGAGGTGGACCTCGTCGGAGGATTTGCCAGGATGGGGACGGCCCAGCTTCCCGTGCGGATCCTTTCCGAAGGCCCGAAGGGGCTCGAACTCGAGATCGCAGGCGAACGCATTTTCGTGGACGACTGGCCGGATCTTGCGGCCAAGGGGCCGTTGAGCGTCACCGTCGAGGGGGAGCGCTTTCAGGTCGAGGCTCGTGTCGAGACGGGAAGCTCCACCATCGACGCGACGTCTTCCCCGCGGGTGGTCGCATCGTCCCCACCGTCCGGACCGTCCGACGACCCGAACGCCGTAGCGCCTCCGATGCCCGGGCGCGTCATCGAGGTCCGCGTCTCGGACGGGGACCGCGTCGAAGCCGGCGCGGTCCTTCTCGTGGTGGAAGCGATGAAGATGCGGAACGAGGTCGCGGCGCCCCATCGCGGGACCGTCCGCGATCTCAAGGTTCGGGCCGGTTCCGCGGTGAGAGCGCGTGAGCCGATGCTCCGTGTGGTCCCGGACTAGGGCCGAAGCGACCGGGCCGTCCCGCCATTTCCGGGCGGCCTTCCGAGCCCGCCCTCAACGGGTGGTGGAGCGAGGGAGAAAGGCGGTCCCCGTCCTTGGATCCGGACGGGTTCGGCTAGGTGCGTCGGCGCATTCCGAGGGAGCGGGTGTAGTCCTTCTCGAGATTCCTTCCAAAGTTCTTCCACAGGTTCGTGGTGTTCCGCTCCCACGTGCCCTTCGGCGGATTGTTCTCCCCGACGCCGTACGGGCGCCGTCGGGCGCGAAGGACGAGTTCCGTCCGGTCCCCCGGGCGTTCGGAGAGCCGGTAGTCGAGCGAGTACGCTCGGTGGCTCCCTACGGAGTCCGAGCGCCAGTGATCGGGGGGATCGAGGCGCACGTCGTGGTGAGCCCACCACCACCCTTCCTTCGAGTTCTGGAGGTCCTCGTAGACCACCTTCGTGCGGGATCGGTGGAGGATCTTGCGTTCGTAGGTTTCGCCCTCGAGGCGGGCGTCGTCCGTCCGGTAGTCGGTGCACCAACGATAGACGAAGCCGAGGGGCGCCCGGAAGGTCGCGTGGATCTCGTAGGTTGGCCCCGGCCAGCGCTCTCCCATCGGTGCTGCCCCTGGGTCTCCTCGCAGGGCGGGAAACGGAAGAAGGTTACGCACTCCGGAGCGCGCAACTGTGATAGACGCGGCCGAATAGCTCGGGAGCACCTCCGATCGAAACGGGAGCGGGTGATCCATGGGGGATGCGGGAGCGGCCACGGTGCTCACCGGCCGACTGATGGAACGCCGCGACGTCGCGGAGCGAACCACGGCGTTCCGATTCTCGAAACCTCCGGGCTTCACCTTTACGGCGGGGCAGTTCCTGGAGGTCACGCTGCGCTCCCCTCGGGAGACCGACGCCGAGGGCAACACGCGCGCCTTCTCGATCGCGAGTGCTCCGCACGAGGAGGGGCTCATGGTGGCGACGCGGATGCGCGACACCGCCTTCAAGCGAAACCTCGCCGCGATGGCCCTTGGCACCGAGGTCACCCTGGCCGGCCCCTTCGGAGATCTCGTCCTCCACGAGGATGCGAGCCGCCCTGCGTTGATCCTTGCCGGCGGGATCGGAGTAACGCCGTTCCGCAGCATCGTGTCCGACGCCGGGCATCGGAAGCTCCCCCACCGGATCGTTCTCTTCTCCGCAAACCGTCGCCCGCAGGACGCCCCGTTCCTCGAGGAGCTGCGTGCTCTCGAGCGCCAGAACCCCAAGTTCCGCCTCGTCGCGACCGCCACCGATGAGGATCCGTCGCTCGCCGATTGGAAGGGGGAGCGGGGACGCATCGACGCGGCCATGATCGCACGCCACGCCTCGGATGCGCCACGCGCGATCCACTACGTGGCCGGACCACCCGGCATGGTCCGGGGTCTCCAGACGATGCTCCGCGCGTCGGGCGTCGACGCGACGAACATTCGCACCGAGGAGTTCGACGGGTACTGATGGGCCCGATTCCCCGAATCGAGCGTGCAGCGCACGCGCGCGAGATTGGGACGGCCGCCTAGAACGAACGCACCGCGTGGCGGCAGGCCGGGCATGTGGTCGCCCCCTCCGGAAGGTCCGCGCCGCAGTAGGCGCAGAACGGGAGCGCGATGGGCGGTGTGGACGACGGGAGGGCCAGCGACGGCGCGTCCGCGGGACCGGGAGAGGAGTTCGGAGCCAGGTCCCGTACCGGCGAGCCCCGTGCGATCGGGCGGCTCATCGCCGGCATGCGGAAGACGAAGAAGCTCGCGATGAGCCAGAAGAGAAACCCATAGAACACGTAGACCGCAATGCCCGGGACCACGAACTGCAACGCGAGCGCCGCAGCGAGCGCCGCGAGGTAGATGGCGAGCACGGCCGTACGCAGGATCATCGTCGGCTGACGTCGGAGACGGTTGTTCTGTACATAGCCTCCCTCTCGACGCGCCCTCTCGCTCCCTAAGCCTAATAGGCACCTCGGCTGGCGCGGCCCGTGCCGAATCCCCTCCAGCTCGTTCCGCTCGACGAGTTCACCTACGAGATCCCGCGATCGGAATCGGACGGGATGCGCGTGCCCGGCCGGCTCTTCTCGAGTCCGGCGCTCCTCGGCGCCGTCGAGGGGGATCCGTCCCTCCAGCAGCTGAAGAACGTCGCGACGCTCGAAGGGATCCGCGGGAACGCGCTCGCGATGCCGGATATCCACTTCGGCTACGGGTTCCCGGTCGGCGGGGTCGCCGCCTTCAACACCGAGGAGGGCGTGGTTTCCCCCGGGGGCATCGGGTACGACATCAACTGCGGCGTGCGGCTCCTCCGGACCTCGTTCACCGTCGAGGAGGTTCGACCGCGACTCAAGGCGCTCGTCGATGCCCTCTACCGCGAAGTCCCCTCGGGCGTCGGATCGAAGGGCGGTCTCCATCTTCCCCCCAACGAGGTCGAGGAGGTCCTCGCCGGCGGCTCACGCTGGGCTGTGGGGCGAGGCTTAGGGAGCGCGGACGACCTCACGTTCCAGGAGGAAGAGGGTCGCCTCGCCCCGGCGGATCCGCACGCGGTGAGCGACGCTGCGAAAAAGCGCGGCGCCCGCCAGCTCGGCACGCTCGGTTCGGGGAACCATTTTCTCGAGGTGCAGGCCGTGGACGAGCTTTTCTACCCCGAGTTCGCCGAGGCCCTCGGGCTCGTCACCGGCAACGTCGTCGTGATGCTGCACACCGGTTCGCGGGGCCTCGGGCACCAGGTGGCGACCGACTACATCCAGGAAATGGACCGACGGCTCGTCGCGCGAGGGACCACGCTCGTCGACCGGCAGCTCTCGTGCGCGCCCATCGCCTCGCCCGAAGGAGAGCGCTACCTCGGCGCCATGGCCGCCGGTGCGAACTTTGCGTGGGCCAATCGCCAGCTCATCACGGAAGGCGTTAGGAGGGCGTTCCGGACCGTCTTCGCGGACGAGGCCGGTCCGATCGACATCGTGTACGACATCGCGCACAACATCGCGAAGTTCGAGCACCACCGTGTGGACGGAGGCACGGAACGCGTGCTCGTGCACCGCAAGGGAGCCACCCGCGCCTTCGCCGCGGGCCGCGAGGAGGTCCCGGTCCCGTACCGTGCGTTCGGTCAGCCCGTCCTCATCCCGGGCGACATGGGCACCGCGAGCTACGTGCTCGTCGGGCTCCCCACGGCGATGGAACGATCGTTCGGATCCTCCTGCCACGGCGCCGGACGGCTCCTCTCGCGCCACGCAGCGGTGCGAAGGTTCCGCTACGAGGCCGTCACGCGCGACCTCGCCGAGCGCGGCATCGTCGTCCGCGCCGCGTCGCGCGAGGGCGTCACCGAGGAGGCGCCCGGCGCCTACAAGGACGTCGAGGAGGTGGTGCGCGTCGCGGAAGGCGCCGGCCTCACCCGTCGGGTGGCCCGGCTTCGGCCGCTCGGGGTCGTCAAGGGGTAGACGGCGGCCGGGTGCGGCGGCGCCGCCGCAGCACGAGAAGCGCGAGGGTGGCGACGGCCGCAGCCACGATCACCACGGTCGAACCGATCAGGTACCAATTCATCCCCGGATGCGGGTGCACCGACGGCGGGATCACCACCTTCGGCATGGTGACGAGGAACGGCTCGTGGATCGAGCCAGAGTACCCGTGCGTGATGACGGTGACCACGACCTCGTAGGAGCCCGCGGTCGCGGGCGCGGCGAGGGTGAGGTTCACCTTGCCGTTCGGCGCCACCGGAAGCACGACCTGGAGGACGGGCGGGGCCGTCGGCGTCGCGGCGAGCACGAGCGACACCCTCGCCGAGAGCGAACCATTGCCGCAGCCAGGGAGACTGTCCGAGCCGCAGGTCGAATTGGACAGCAATAGGACGGCGAGGGACGTGCCGGCGACGACCGAGTCCGGGAGGCCCTCGAGCGAGAGGCCGACCGGGGTGACGCCATAGACCGCGATGAGGTAGGTGATGAGGGCAGGGTCGCCGACAGAGTCGAGGACGGTCACGGCCGCATCGTAGAGACCCGACGTGCCATAGACGTGCGCGGCGTTCGGACCCTGCGCCGTCGTTCCGTCGCCGAACGACCAGTTGTAGCGGAACGGGGGTCCCGCGCCGCCGGAGGCGGTCACGTGGAATCCGACCGCCAAGGGTGCGAGGCCCCCGGTCGTGTTCGGCCCCCCCATCACGAGCGGCGAGTAGCGCTGCACGCCCCGGACCTCGACAGCGTGGAGCCGGACCAAGCGATCCCCATACGCGTCGGTCGCGGTCACGGAGACCGTGTAGTTCCCGGGCGTGAGGTAGGTGTGCGATGCGAACGCCCCGGTGCCGTTCGCACCGTCGCCGAACGCCCAGGCGAGTCGCGGGGCCGGCATCCCGACCGCCTTCGCCATGCCGAGAAGGCCGAAGGGAGTCGTGCCGTTGTCGGCGCGTAACGATTCGTTGAGGCGCAAAGCGCTCGCGTTCCCGAGCTCCTGCGGGGCGAAGGGGAGCGTGAGATTGAGCCAACCCCCCGAAGCGTTGCGCACCTCGAGACCGACGGAGGTTCGGCAGGTACCTGCGACGGCGCAGCCCTCGAAGGCGTAGCTCTCGGAGACGTTCGCACCGAACGCCGAGGAGTTGTCCCCGAGCGTCCAGCGGATGAGGAACGGTCCGCCCGAGCCGCCAACGGTCGCGCTGTAGTGAACGACCGAACCAGCCCCGACATCGACGGCAGGATCGATCGTTGCCGTGACCCTAGGTCCCCCTGCCGTCCCGCCGGGCAGAACATCGATTAGGAACGACTCGCTCGCGACCCCGTGTCCGGCGTCGGTCGCGAGCGCAGTCGCAACGTACCAACCCGGTGAGGCATACAGGTGCGAAGCGGTCGCGCCGGTGGCCTGGGCGCCGTCGCCGAACGACCAATTCGTCGTGCTCGCGTTCGCGAGGTGTCCTCCCGAAAGCATCGCCGAGAAGTTCACGGTGAGCGGTGCCGGGAGGGATTGCGGTGACGCCGTGAACCGGCCGATTAGCGCGGGATAGACGGTGACGTTCGTGGTCGCATTCTGATCGGAGTCGAGACTGTCGGCGACCGTGGCCCGTACCACGTGCTGCCCGACCGTCGAGAACAGGCCGCAATGGCAGGTCGAGGCGTACGGGTCGTCGGCGGTCAAGGTCGCGCCGTACGGTGGAATGCCGCCGGTGATGTTCCACCGGAAGGCGAAATCCCCCGGGAGGTCGAGAGCGGCCACAACCGGTGCGAGCGAGACCGAGAGCGAGGCCGAGCTTGGGCACGCCAGCGAGGGTGCGCCGCCGACGGAGATCGGGACCGGCCCCGAGGCTCCACCATCGGGCGGGGACGCCGCGTCGGAGGCGATCACGAGGGCGCAGTAGCCCCCTTTCGCCCCATACGCGTGCGTGACGCTCGCGGTCGAGGTCGGCTGGAAGTACGTCCCGTCGCCGAAATCGTACCGGAACCGGTACGGTGCCGTCCCGCCCGAAACGTTGGTCCGGAAGAGAACCCCGGTTCCCACCGAGGGCGACGTGGGGGTACCGTTGAGCGCCACGTGGAGCCCGCCGCCGCCTCCGACGACGATCGCGATCGGCGTTGCGACCGTCGAATTCCCGGACGAGTCGAAGACCGACGCGCGCCCGACGTAGACGCCGGGATCGGCGTAGGTGTGGGAGGCGACCGGATTCGCGACCCTTGAGGAATTGCCGTCGCCGAAGTCGAACGCGTAGAGGGGAAAACTCCCGGACCCTCCGCTCGCAACCGCGCGCATCGTGACCGTAAGCGGCGTCGAGCCGAACCGCGGTGAACCGGTGAGCTGAAGGAGCAGGCTCGACGGGGGGAGCGTCGCGCGGCTGAGCAATGGGAGGAGGACGCCCGCGTTCGGGGTCCCGATCCCCGTGACGGGGTCCCATCCGGTCCCGGCCGAGTAGCCGTTCGACCCCGCTGAGACATCGTGGAACGCCGACTTGTGCGACGCGTTCCGGAAGATCCCGTACAGCGTCGGATTGAGGAACCCGAGCGCCGAGTGCGCGTACGAATCCGCATCGGCCGCGATCCCGGCCCACATCGGTGAGGAGAGGCTCGTCCCGCCGGTGAACGACGCTGTGCCACCGACCACGAGCGCGGCGAACGGGCTCGCCGCGAGGATCGACACATCGGGCTCGCCACGGACCTTGCGCGCTGCGGGGAAGCCGGGGCCCGATTGCCAGTACGGCCTCGGGAACGGGGAGAACCCTCCTCCGGATCCACCCTGGTTCTGGCACCCCGGAGAGTTCGAACCGTTCGGATTGCCGGACCATCCGGACTCGGAGCCGTAGCCGCCCGTGCTGTTGAACGCGAGGTTCGTGCCACCAACCCCTACCACATAGGGATCCGAGGCAGGGTAGCCGGTCGAGAATCCACTGGTCCCGCCGTTCGCTCCGCAGTCGCCGCTCGCGGCGAACACGCTGATCCCCTCGGCGGCCGCAGCTTCGAGGACGGGGTGGAGGAGGGTGTAGGATCCGTCCGAGGAAGCGTTGCAGGCGAAGGCGCATGGGCCGTTGTAGGCGTTGTAGATCCCGACATCGGGCTCGCCCCAGCTCATGGTGATCGCGTCGACCGCGTGGTGAGCCACGAGCCAGTCGACCGAGGAGTAGAGTCCGGTCGTCGCGTCGGGGGCGAGCGTCATCACGAGGGAGGCCCCGGGGGCCATCGCCCTCGACCACTCGAGGTCGAGGGCCTCCTCGACCCCCCACCCCGTCGAGGTCGAGTTGAGGTTCGTCGTCGAGGGAACGGGGTACGCGTACGAGACGTTGCCGACGCGCAGGCTGTAGGAGGCGCTGAAGTTCGCGAGGTCCTTCGCGAGCTGGCTCTGGGGCTCAAACCCATCGTAGGTGTCGACGATCCCGATCCGGTAGCCGGTCCCATTCGCCCCACCGGCGAAAAGTCCGGTCAGATTGTAGGCCTTCGCCGCACCGCACGGGAGCACCGCTCCGCTCGTGGAGCAGCCCGACGCGGCAGAGTACGAAAGCGCCCGCGCTCCCAGGGAGTTCGGAGCGGCATACGGATGGATGGTTCGCTCGGTTCCAAGGCCGATCACCCCGGCCCAGGGGATCCCCGTTGGGAGGCGTGCGTCCGTGGGATGGCTGTAGAACACCGAAGTTCCGGACTTGTACTGGAGGAAGCTCGTCCCGAACGCGGGCCCGACCGAGGCCGAGGGGCCCTCGACCACGAGGAGCGTGCGATCGGGACTCGATTGCACGGCAAGCCCAAACCCCCGGAAGTACGCGAGCGCGCGGGCATAGTCGGCCGGCGACGGGCCGAAGCGATCCGTCACTTCGGACGGCGAGAGGAAGTGCCGGTATTCCGGCGTGCCTGGGGTGGACTGGAGCACGATCAGGGACGCCAGAGCGGAAGGATCGGAGGAGGCGAGGGCGACCGTGACGGAGATCGGGGTTCCGGCCGGAAGCGCTCCCACCGCCACGACTCCGGCGGTCGGAACGTAGGCGGGCGCGACCCGTATGATGCCCGCCGGAAACATGCCCGGCGCGCCCGCCGGCGCGCTGGAGCCGATGCGAACGCTCCCGATCCCGGGCATCGGCAGCGCCACGAGAACCGCAAGGACGAGGATGGGGGCCCAGCGTGGCGGGGAGGCCCGGAAATGCCGATGCATGGGTCTCATCGTATGGAAGGGGGGCCGGAGTATTTGATAGAGGTTCGTCCCACCTCCCCCGTCGGCGGAAACCACCGCGACACCCTTTTCCCTGCGGCTCCTTCGAGGGCCTTCCCGAAAGGAACGTGTGACGGCTTTCGAAGCCTACCTGATTGTTCTCGTGGCCATTCTGGCCTACATCGTCGCGATCGCGGCGCTCCGTCGCGCCGGGAGGATCGGCCCGGATCGATCCCTGACCCTGTTCGGCCCGGCGTTGATGCTGAAAACGCAGAAGGGGAATGCCCTCCTCGATCGCATCGGCCGGTACCGGAAGCTCTGGTCGGCCCTCGGGGACCTCGGCCTCATCCTCGCGGGCGTGGCGATGGTGGGGGTGCTGGTGGTCCTGGGCCTCGACGCGATCATCGCCCGCCAGATCCCGGCCAGTGCCGCCCCGCAACCGGCCGAGGCCCTCGGGATCCCGGGCATCAATCCGATCATCCCACTGGGCTACGGACTCGTCGCGTTGATCGTCGGCATTGTGCTGCACGAGCTCATGCACGGCGTGATCGCGCGCTCCCAGAATATCGGGGTGAAGAGCGTCGGGATCCTCTGGCTGGTCATCCCGATCGGAGCGTTCGTCGAGCAGGACGAGGCAAGCATGCTGGGCGCACGCCGGCGCATTCGAGGGCGCGTCGCCGCAGCGGGAATTCTCGGGAACTTCGCGCTCGCAGTCCTGTTCTTTGCGCTCCTCGCTGCGATCACGTCCACCTCCCTGGTCCCGAACGCGGACGGGGTCGGGATCGCCTACGTCGTTCCTGGGTTTCCCGCGGACAACGCGAGCCTCGCCGTGGGTGACATCGTCACTTCGGTGAACGGGACCTCGGTGTCGAACTCACGGGCCCTGCTCGACACCCTCTCGAAAACGAGCGCGAACGAGACCGTCCCGCTCTCCTACTTTTCCGAAGCACAGGGCCGCACGGTCTCCACCACAACGCGGCTTGCGCCGCTCTCGAGCTACACCCACGTGAGGACCGACGCTCCGAAAGGGTTCCTCGGAGTCTCGCCCACCTTCCTCACCCCGTCGGAACTGAAGGGTGAGCTCGTCAACCCGTTCGCGAGCCCGTACGGCGCGCTCCCGGGTGGAACGTACTGGATCGTGCTTCCTCTCGCAGGATTGGAACCGGTTCAGGGCACGACGGCCGGTTTCTTCCATGTGTCGGGCCCCCTTGCGGCACTCGGGCCCAGCGACTTCTGGATCCTCTCGAACCTTCTGTACTGGCTCGCCTGGATGGACCTCCTCCTCGGCATCTCGAACGCGCTTCCGCTCGTCCCGCTCGACGGGGGGCTTCTGTTCCGAGACTTCGCCGCCTCAGCCGCTGCCCGGCTGCGGAAAGGATGGAATGCGGCCCGTCTCGAACGGTTCTCCTCTCGTGCCGTCGCCGCCTCCTCCGCCGCGGTCATCCTGTTGCTCGCATGGCAGTTCATCGCACCCCACCTGTAGACGAGCGGGGACTCTACGGAGAGTTCCCCTTCCTGCCCGGCGCCGAGGCGTTGATCGACGAGCTCGCGCCATCGATCGGGGGTCTCTTTCGGGAAACCGCGCTCGATCCCGCGCGCGCCGCGGGCCGAGCGAGGGTCCGCTCCGCCCTCGAAAACCCCAGCGGAGGACTCCGGGTACCGGAACTCGCAGCTCTTGCCGGCGACGAGCGCTTCCTATCGTTCCAGTTTGCTCGGCTCGTCCTCTCCGCTTCCCCGACCCGGGCTCCGATCCGCCGATGGGCGGTTGCGGAAGCGAAGGCCGCGGGCGACCGGCTCCACGCCGTCCAGGACCACCTCCTCGGCGAGGTCGCCCACCGGCTCGGTCATGACATCACCCTCGAGGGCGAGGAGGTCCTCATCCCCCTCCCTACCTACCTGCGGCTCGCCACGCCGATCCGTGAGGGCGAGTTCCGCTTGTCCCGTCAGGCGCTCCGTCGCGGCGAGGTGCGCCTGGACCGGGGCCGAGCCATCCGGCTCTTGGAGGAGGGGGTGCGGATCACGCTCACGAACCCTGTGGAGCTCGATGAGGGGGTCCGTGCGACGATCGAGGAGAGGGAGGGAGAGTTCCTCCGCGAGATCGCCCAGCGCGTTCCTGCTCCGCCCGCGCGCGCGGGCCCCGGCCTTGGAGCGCTGCGCCCGGTGAGCTTCCCGCCGTGCATCCGGCTCATGCGCCGCACCCTCGAGAACGGCGAGAACCTCTCCCATTCCGGCCGGTTCGCTCTCGCTGCGTTCCTGCACCGGGCCGGCGCCGACTTCGACGGGATCGTCGACGCGTACCGGGGCGCGCCGGACTTCGACGAGTCGATCACCCGCTACCAGGTCGACCACATCACGAAGAAGGAGGAGGGACGGGGATACGAGCCACCGGACTGCGCGACGCTACGAAGCCATGGTCTATGCGCACGGGACGGGGACGTGACCGCGCGGGACCCGATGGACCGACGTCGGGATCCGCTCTGCTTCGAGGCATGGCTGAAGAATCCGATGCAGTACTACCGAACGGTAAGCCCCCCGGGAACCCCGGCGGCCCGGAGCAGCGAACCTCGGGCGGGGCCTAGCGAGCCGCGGGAGGGAGCGATCGGTACGCCCGGCGAGCGCGGGCCAAGGCCGTCCACTGGCCCGCGATAACGAACCAGAGCATCACCGCGTCGAGTACCGTGAACCCGATACCGGCGAGAGAGAGGTGGACGAGGGGCGCGGAGGGGGCCCAGGGCCAAGGCAACGCGAGGTCTCCGAGAAGGAGAGCTCCGAACGCAAGGAGGATGAGTCGATCGGCTCGCGCCAGCAGGCCCTCGTAGAGCCTCGCTCCCCCGACCGCCTGCGCCTGGGTTCCCATATAGCTCGTCAGAAGGAGGCTTACGAGCGCCAGGAGCCCAAGGGGGGCGTACACGAATCCCGACAGTACGATGCCTACGAGGATCGCGAGGTCCGCGTATCGATCGAGAACGTGGTCGAGAAGATCGCCGCGCGGACCGCTCCGGCCGGTCCGGCGTGCGACCTCACCGTCGAGGACATCGAACACGCCGCCGAAGAAGATCAACACCCCCACGAGGAGGAACCACGGTGCTCCGATCCACCGGGTCAGCGCGGCGAGCACGCCGGCGGCGACGCTCAGGCCGAGCGAGGTCCAGCTGAGCCGATCCGGACGCCACCCGAGGAACGGACGACTCAACCGCTCCACGTACGGGAGGGCCCAGGCGCGGTACCCCTCCGCAACCATCGACTCCACTACCGGAGTCGCGGCAAAAGCTGCTCGGTGACGGAGCGACGGGAGAGCCAATCGACCGAGCCAGGAGCGTGACCGATCCCCCGCTCCAGCGCTGTTTCAACCTCACGCGCGATCGACCGGACCGAACGGCCCGTGGTATCGACCTCCCAGACAGGGGGCCCGGCCTGGACCGCCTCCCAGAGCACGACGTCCGTTGCCTC
>JAKIWU010000069.1 GCA_022749905.1 Thermoplasmata archaeon | reverse complement strand
TCGATCAGGTCCTCGAGGTCCGCGACGAAGCGGGGACGCCGACCGTGGTAGCCGTCGCGTACCCCTCGCAGATCGCGACTTCGAACGGTTCGACCCCGGGGAGCTCCTCCCCGAACCTCGTCTCCCTCTCCGCCGCACTGACGGTGTACCCTGCGAACGCGTCCCTGTGGGCCGAGCACGGGGCCCTTGTGGCGCCGATCGGCGGCCCGACCGGGTCGGCCCGACTCGCGATCGAGTACTCCGTCGGAACCGGGTCGGCACCGGGATCCGGCGTCCTCCTGAACTGGTCGATCGACTCCTGGGTCTGGTCTACGACGACCGACCTCCTCGGGCTCCAGCTCGGGATGCAGACCCCCCAAGGGGTGGGAATCGTGGCTTGCAACGGGGTCCTCGACTCGGACGCTCTCGTACCGTGCACGGGCACGACCCTCGCCTCCGGCGGGAGCATCTGGGCGGGTTCTATCGGGGGCGTCGAAGACCGGAGCGCGAGCGGCGCCGCCGCAACGGTGAGTTGGGCCAGCACGGCGAGTGCGGGCTCGGCTTCCCCGGCCACGATCACCGCGGGCGTCCTCGCGCAGTCGTCGGTTGAGGCGCAGCTTCTGCTCGCCGCCGCTGGGAGCGGCTCCTCGCACCTCTCGGGATCCGTATCGTTCACCCTTCACCCGCCCGTCGCGCTGCCCCCAGCGCCGGCCCTGATCCACGGCCAAGCAGACTGGTTCGGGGGAGCGCTCCTCGGGTTTGCGTTCGCGTGCTCGCTTGGCGCCTTCGGATATCGACGCGCGGTCCGGCGATCCGAGAGCGAACTCTAGGGATTGCAAGGCCGCCGCTCACCCGGGCGTTAAGGCGCGGGGCCAATCGCCTCGACCTCCCGGTCACGGCAGATGCCGGGAGAACGGTCCCGAAGAGGAATCCCGCGAACCGAAGGGGTTTCTATCGCGACGCGACGTGAGGTTCTGATGAGCCCTCCGCCCCGGCTCCCGCGCGTCTCCCCATTGGGGAGGCGGGTGCCCGCCGGACGTGCGGCGCATCCCCTCGGGTTCCACCGAGGGCGGAATCTCATGATCGCTGTCGGGTCGGCCGGGGTCGGGATCGCTTCCGGCTTCCTTCTTCTCTTCCTCGCGATCTCTTTCGCGCCGCACGGAGCGTGTGGCTGTCCGCTCGGACCATCCATCGCGCTGGGTCCACCTCTGCAAGGTACGGGAAACTACACTTCAGCGCACTTCGTGTGTGGGCTCCGGTGCGAGACCTACGCGTCCATCGTGCAAACTGGCTCTGTGGTATGGAGTGACACGAGCATGACGGTCCAGACACCCAGCGGTTCGGGCGTGGCTGTATCCGGATTCGCAGTGTGGTCCGCCGGAGGGCCATACGGCTCTGGCCCGCTCTTGTACGCGCCCGGTTCCTCGGAGGCGGCCTGGCTTGCTGGGACTGGGGCCCCGGACAGCCTCGCTGTCGAGGGGGAGATCATAGTGATCTACGCGACCGCAGCCGGTCCGGATCCCCTCTCAGGCGACTCGCTCGTTATCACCCTCCAAGGGAGCGGCTTCGGCACAGTGACCGTGTCGATTCCCTAGTGTGGGGTTCCGAGGGGACTCCCCTCTACATTCCCGGCGCTGCTCCGAGGAAATGTCCGATGAGGAATCCTGCGAAACCTGCTGCGAGCCCGATCGCGATCATCTGCGCTCCACTGCGCCAGAGGGACGACATCGTCGTCCTCGCCTCGTAGGCTCCGATGCTGAACAGGACGATCGCGCTCAGCACGACCGAGCCGATCACCGCGGTGTGCAGATCGTTCGGGTCGAGGAAGACGGGGATGAGGGGCACGATCGAGCCGATCACGGTGGCAAGACCGACGGTCGCGAAGCTCCGTCGCGCCTCGTTCGCCTCGACCGGCTGGAGGCGAAGCTCGAACGCCATCATGATCTCGAGCATGGCCTTCGGATTGCCGCAGATTTCCTCAAGGAGCCGCTCCAACCGCTCGCCGGTATACCCCCACTTCTCGAGCACGACCCGCACCTCGGCCCGTTCGATGTCGGGCACCTCGCGCATCTCTCGACGCTCGCGCGCTTCCTCACCGAGGTAGAGCTTCCGCCGTGATGCGGTCGAGGTGTAGGCGACCGCGGCCATCGAGATCGTTTCGGCACCGAGTGCGGCCAAGGTCGCCACGAGGATGAGCCGCAGATGCGTCGAAGCGGCGACGAGGCCGAGAAGGATCCCCAAGACGTTGACGAGCCCGTCCTGGCTCCCGAGGATGAAGTCGGAGAGGAAGGTGCGGTGCGGATGGACCTCGTGGGCCTCCGGTGCCATCCGAGGCGCGACTGAAGGCGCTCGGAAAAAGGTGTCGTTGCAGGCTGTACCGTCGAGCGAAACTCGCTGGCGCCCTTACTCGGGCGCGGGGATTCCGAGAGAACGATCGGTCTGCGCAATCGAGGTGGCAGCGTCCGGGGCGAGGTTCATCGTGGCCCGGATGGCGTCGATGTTCTCGGGGACGACGATCGATTCCTGGTGGATCGCCTGGAAGAAGTAGAGATCCGGTCCATCGAGACGGAGCCCGTTCTCCCAGAGCGCATTCTCCATCATGTCGGAGCGGCCGGGGCCTCCTCGATCCCGGGCGAACTCCATGACCTGAGGGGTCCCCTCGACGCCCTCCCACTCACGGAACAGATGGAACCGGGGAGTCTTCCGGAATCTCTCGAGCACCTCAGACGCGCTCGCTGGGGCCCTGGTGAGCTTCACGTGATTGACGTGCACGTGCATGAGCGTAGTCGGGACGACCATCGCGATCGTCGTGATCGGCAGCGAAGGGAAGATGCTCTTCACGTCCGGGCCGTGGTGCGACGGGAGCTTGAACGTCGGGAGGATCCCGTTGATCGGTCCCTTGTGCGATTCGGCCGGATCCGCGCCCCGCCGTACGATCGTCGCCTCCCAATGAGCAACCCCGAACGCCGGCTCGAGGACCGCGGCAGCGCGAGCGATACCGGTCGTGTTGCAGGAGACGACGCGCACCGTCCGCTTCCCCCGGGCGGCCTCGAAGTTCGCGAGCGCGCTGAACGAGACCTCGGCGATGTCGGCCTTCTCCCCGCCCTGGAAGATGGCCGCCACCTTCGCCTCTTGGTAGAGGCGCGCGTTCTCCCGGCCGACCTTGTCCGGCGCGCAATCGATCACGACGTCCGCTTCTCGGATCATCTCGGCGGCGGTGCCAGCGAGCGGAATACCGGCACGATCGAACGCGTCGCGCTGACCCGCCCCTGCGAGGAACAGCTTGTACCCCTTGGCGAGCGCGGAGCGCGCCTCGTGGCTCGGGCGGGTCTTCGCCACGCCGACGAGCTTCATGTCGGACTGTCGGGTGACCGCGTCGGCCACGCGCTTGCCGATCGTTCCGTACCCGTGGACCGCCACCTTGACCGTCATGAGAGCCCCGGGCCGGCCGCTCGAGGTGGATTCGAGATAAAGGAGTTGCCGCAGCCGAGCTGCGGCGAGAGGGCCTATTAGCTCGCGAACCGTCCGAGACGAGAACGGAACGCATGGAGTTCGCGCTCAGCGACGAAGAGGGAGCGTTCCGCGACGCGGTCCGACGATTCGGCGACCGGGTGCTCCGCCCGAACGAGGCGCGGATCGACAACGAGGGCCGGATCCCCCCGGAGGTCCTGAAGTCCATGGCCGAGCTCGGCTTGCTCGCCATGCCCGTCCCCGCCGAATTCGGCGGCATGGGCGCGTCGGCGGTCCTCACCGAGCTCGCCGCAGAGGAGATCGGCCGCGGGGATCTCTCGATGGCGACGGCGGTGTTCTTCCTGCTCGAAGCAGGATGGGGTTGGTTGCTGAGCCGCAAGGGAAGGCCCGGAACCGCCCACGAGGTGCTTCCTGCGGTCTGCCGGGGCGAGGCATTCCTCGGGATCGCCACGACGGAGCCGGGTGGGGGGAGCGATCTCGCGAACCTCAAGACCACAGCGACTCGAGGGGCCGACGAGTTCATCCTGCGGGGGGAGAAGACCTTCATCTCCGGCGTCGAGGAGGCCAAGGCCCTCGGCGGCGGCCACCTCACGCTGGCCCGCGATGCGGGGGGGGAGGGATTCCATCTCCTGTACGTCCCGACGCGCTCGGCGGGGATCTCGATCCAGCGGTTCGAGAACATGGGTCGGATGGGGATCTCGACCGGTTCCCTCTCGTATGATTCGGTCCGGGTGCCCGCGGCGAATCTCGTCGGTCCGGAAGGGAAAGGATTCGAGACGGCCCTCGAGGGATTCCGCGTCGCTCGGACGTTCGTGGCCGCGGCCTGCGTCGGTGCCGCAGAGCGCGCGCTGGAGGCCGGGTCCGCCTACGTCAAGGAACGGACCGCGTTCGGCCACCCCCTCGGGAAGTACGAGGGGATCCAGTTCGAGCTCGTCGACCTCTACGTCGGGATCGAGGCTGTCAAGTGGCAGTGCCGACGGGCCGCATGGCTCCTCGACCAGCACGCGATGCAGGGCGGGCTCACCCGGCATGCGGAGCTCGACCGTGCGGTGGCTGCGGTGAAGCTCTCAGCGCCTCCCATCGCGTTCGACACCGTTCGCAAGGTGATGGCCTGGTTTGGTGCCGCCGGCTACACCAAGGACGTCGGCCTCGAGCGCGGACTGCGAGGGATCATGTCGTACATGGTCGGCGCGGAAGGCGGTCTCAACATCATGCGGATTATCCTAGGGCGGGAACTCCTCGGCCCGGAGTTCGTCCCGTACAAATGAGCCGGCGCGCTCGCACGCGGCCCACGATCCCTTCAACCTCGCGGGGGTTCGATGAGGCCCGGTTCCACCGATGGCTCGAACGCGCGCTCCGACGGACCGGAAGCTCGGGGCTCAGGATGGGGGACGACGTGGCAGCGGTGCGATTCCGCGGTACCCACCTTCTGCTCACGACGGACGCGCTGTCCGAGGGTACACATTTCCTGTCGGAGACGCCCCCCGAGCGCATCGGCCGTGCCGCGGTCGCCGCGAGCCTGAGCGATCTCGCCTCGAAAGGCGGAACACCTCTCGCGGTGCTCCTCGATCTTCTCATCCCACGAGCGACCCCGGAGCGATGGTGCCGGTCCGTCGTCCGTGGCGCTGAGGCGTTCGCATCCCAGCACGGGTGCCACGTCCTGGGGGGCGACACCAAACAGGCGAGCGAGCGCGCCGTCGTCGGGACGATCGTCGGATGGGCGCCAGCAGGGGCTCTCCCGGCTCGATCGGGTGCTCGCCCCGGAGATGTGCTCCTCACGACGGGCAGGGTGGGTGCGGGCGGGGTCGCCGCGTTCCCGATCCTCCAGGGCCGCAGACTCCGCAGGATCGACCTGCGACGGCTCGTTGCGATCGAGCCTCGGCTCGGCGAAGGTCGATGCCTCGCTCCCCTCGTCCATGCCATGGTGGACACTTCGGATGGTCTCGCGGACGGCGCACGGAGTCTCGCACACGCGAGCGGAGTGCGGATCGTCGTCGAGTTCGCGAGGCTTCCGTTCCATCCGGGTCTGCGCACGATTCGGGGCGCGCCACGCCGGAGTTCGCTGGCCTTCTACGGTGGTGACTACGAACTTCTCGCGGCGATTCCACCGGCGCGCGCCGCGGAGGCGATCCGCCGTGTCCGGTGCATCGGAGGCCAGGCGACGCTCATCGGCGTCGTCGAGCGCGGTCGCGGCGCCTATGTTTCCGACGGGGGACGACGCCGACCCATGCCAAGGGCCGGATGGGACCCGTTCAGGACCAGTTAGGGGGTCGGGAGGGCCCGAACCGGACGACCACCACCACCGCGACGGCAATCGTCGCGATGCCGGATCCCAAGAGCAACACGAGGAGTGTCGGCGCCACCGGGGAAACGAGGGGGGACGGAGGAAGTGGCAGGAAGATCGGCGGACAGCTCGAGTAGGGAGTCGGAAGCGCGGTAGCCACGACCGCCGTGGCGACGTTTCCGTGGGAGTCCGTGACCGTCAAGCGGGCAGTGTTCGGTCCGACGTTCGACCATGTGTGGAAGACCGGTCCGGGCGAGGAGATCATCGTCCCGTCCCCAAAGCTCCACATCGCAGAGTACGGTGCGAAACCGCCGGCGATCGCGGCAACGAACGTCTCGTTGAGTTCGATCGGGCCCCCGTTGCACCCTCCTGGACTCCACCAGGTCGCGTTCGTGGTCGCCACAGTTGCGGTTAGGGGTCCCCCGGGGGCGACGGAAACGACCGTCACGTACGAGGTCAGGTTGTGGGCTGACGAGGAATTGTTGAGCGAACCCACCGTTGTTACGCGCTCCACGAGGCGAACGCTGTACGTCCCGGCCCGGAAGGCATGGCTCGGATTGGTTCGGTTGCTCGAGCCGCCATCCCCGAACGACCACGAGGTGCTGAGCACGCTTCCGGGTGCGGTTCCGGGAGAGAAGGAGACGCTCTGGTTGTCGGGAGCCACCTGAGGGGATGCCGCGACGATCGACGCGAAGCCTGCCCACGGGTTGTACGCGCCCTCGAGGAGGACGGGGAAGGAACCCGTCGCGACCTGACCGGTCGAGTCGTTCTCAACGGCCACCACAAGATAGGTCCCGGGGTCCGAGAAGATGTTCGCGCGGACCCACCCTCCCGAGATGGCGTGACCGTCGCCAAAGTTCCAGCTCGGGGTGCCGACCGAAGCTCCACTCCCGCTGAGTTGGGCATGGAAGGTGATGTTCGCTGGAAGGATCTGCCAAGAGTAGAGGCCGGGAGGCCCGGGGAGGCTCGAGGCGACCGTGAGGGTGATCGTCGAGGCGAGCGGCGGAGGGATCGCGCCCGCCCGAAGGTCCGACGAGGCGCCGCCGGAGGAGCCTGCGATCGCGACGAGGAGCAGGACGGCGAACGCGCCGAGGATCGGTCGACCTCTCGATGTGTACGGCATCGAGTCTCCGTCGTGCCTCAATCCCGAGACCGCGTCCCCAGATAGAGACGGTCTCGCGGGCCCCGAACCCTCCCAACCCCCGGTCCAGTAGCCAGGACGCGCGAACAATCGGCCGGGACTCAACCTCGGTGGACCCGGAGATGGAGCGGGTTAGGTTCAAGTAGGGATGGCAGAGTGGCGCGGTCCACCGAGGGCAGGCACATGGGAAATGATGGTTCGGCGATCAACCCGTTCGACACCGCGCGCAAGCAGATCGACATTGTCGCCGACCTCCTGAACCTCGACTCGGGCATTCGGGAGATTCTCAAGCACCCGAAGCGCGAGCTGACGGTCAATTTTCCCGTTCGGATGGACAACGGGTCCTACCGGGTTTTCACAGGATTCCGTGTCCAGTACAACCAAGCGCGCGGCCCCTCGAAGGGCGGGATCCGCTATCACCCGGGTGTGACGATCGACGAGGTGCGGGCCCTCGCTGCGTGGATGACCTGGAAGTGTGCTGTCGTCAACCTCCCGTACGGAGGGGCGAAGGGCGGCGTCGTCTGC
>JAKIWU010000068.1 GCA_022749905.1 Thermoplasmata archaeon | reverse complement strand
TCCTGGTACGAACGGCGCGGTCTCGACGGGACGCTCCGGGCCTCGTTCTATCTGTACAACACGGAAGGGGACGTGGACCGGTTCGTCCGAGGGATCGAGGAGCTGCTCGAGCACGTGCCCGGGCGCTCCGGCGGGACGACGCCTACCGGTACATCGGGCTCGCGGGCTGCGCCGGGGTCTCGCCGCTCCCTTTCTCCGAGGCGCGGCGCTGGATCTCGAGGAGCTGGCGCTCGATCCGCTCGGCCTCAGCATACAGCGGCACGGCATCGAGCGGGGACCGGAGGAGAATCGTGTTGATCGCCTCGATCACCTTCGCCGCGGCCCGCGCGTCCGGATAATCGGACTGCGCCTCCGCGAGGAAGGTGAGGACGTCGAACCCGCGACGTCGTCCTTCGTTGAGGAGGACTCCGGCGATCCCGGTGATCACGCCTTCGGCGAAGACGCTCATGTTGGGCTCGATGTAGAGCTCGCGGGCCCTTCGGGTGCTCGCGACACCGTAAATCTTGACGTCCTGAAGCCGTGGCCCTCGACCCTGGGATTCCCCCCGGCCGTGACGGGTCGTGGGCTTGTCGACCACGAGCCCCTCCGGGGAGACGAGAAGGCTGCAGCGCTGTTCCTGGACCCAATCGAGGATCGAGGTTGCGAGCGGGTGGATGATCGCGGGAGGAGGATGGAACTCGGAGACGAACGCGACGATCTTGTCGGCCACACGGTTGGCCCGGTCCGAGCGGGGATGGCCCGCGTAGATGCGCACGGGATGCTGGGGGTTGCCGCCGCGCACGAGCGAGACGGTCGGAAACGACGGGGACTCGACGATCCCGATCTGCTCCATCTCGAGCGTGTCGATGAGGTAGTTCGCCACGATCGAGCTCACGAGCCCGACCGAAGGGAATCCGTCGATGACGATGGCCCCCTCGACGTCGACGCGCTTGACCTCGTAGATCCGGACCGAGTCCGGCGCCATCGTCATGTCGTTACAGGGACCTCTCGACGATCTGCCCGAGCTCCCGCCCGATCAGATCCACCACGTCCTTCGTGATCGCCTCGCGAACCTTCGGCGGCAACGCCTCGAGCCCGAGCCGGGCCGTGACGGTGCCCATGCGCAGAAGGGCTGCGTATTCCATCGCCCGGGCCTCGAGGAGCGCGCGCACGGCGTCCCGCAGGTCCTTCTGGAGCTTCGGATTGTCCGCGAGCGTTTTTTCCAGGTGCCCCCGGATCTCGGCCTTGACGATGTCCCTCGTGGCCTCTTGGACGATCTGCTCGGGCCGCAGGAGGTCGCGCGTGCTCTTCAGAAGAACGCCGATCGGCTCCTCCGCCGCCGGCTGCTCGGCCATTATCGCGCCGAGCGTCCGCTGGTGGATAAGGGTTTGGCCGGTCGACGGCGGAGCCCGTTCCGCGCGTGCTCCTTCGACCGATTCGCCCGTGGCTCACGCCCTCTCCCCAGCAAGGTTTTGGCGGGCGCGCCACTCGTAGATGGGAGAGGTGTCCTACGGTCGCTCCGTCGTTCCACCGGTCGGGAAGAGCTGCGCCGCTCCTCTGGACCGCTGGGATCGTGCTCGTCGTCCTGCTCGCCGGAAGCCCTGGTTTCTCCGTGGCTCGTTCGCCCGCGATCGACCCCGGCGCTCCGACAACCGGGTCCCACGCGCGCGCGTTCACCTCCGACGCCGAGGGCCTTCCCGCCTCGGACGGTGCAGCTCTCCCGCTCCTACCTCAGCACTCCTTGCCCGTGTCCCGGAGCGGACCCGCCTTCACGGGACACTACTACGCGGGCGGGCTGTACGCGGGGACCAACGCGACCGCGACGAGCCTCTCGGTCAGCATCACGGTGCCGAGGGACGCCCCGGATTCCTCCGACTTCTACTACGTCCTCCTCTCCGTTTGGGACGACGCTGGCTCCTACGACCAAGTCGGGTTCACCAGCGGGAACGGGGTCTGGGGCCTCACCTACTCGACCACGACCCCGTGCGCGGGAAACTATTCGTTCCAGACGGACGCCCGCAATCTCTCGCCGGGAACGACGTACCGTTTCGACATGATCGCCGCGTCCGGTTCCGTCGTGTTCCGGGCGACCGATCCGAGCGGTTCTCCGATCTGGTCGACCTCGGCCCCTACCGGCCTCACGCACTTCGTGCTGTCGAACCTCTACAGTTGCGGTGGTTCGGGCTTCACCGACTTCACCGCCTACGAGGAGGTGTACCAGACGATCGCACCGGTGCCTCCGTACGCCTTCTACTTCACGAACAGCACGGCAGATGGACGCCCTATGGCATCCTGGTCCCCCTGGAACTCGAGCGCTCCGGCCCCAATCTCCCAGTCGGTCGCCGGCGCGGCGGTGACGATCGAGAACGAACCGTTCTCGGTCTCGAGTGCCGGGGTCCTCGGGGCGGAGTACGGGGCCGGGCGGTCGAACTACACCACCACGGTTTCCGTCGGTGCCTTCGTCTCAGCGACCACGGTCGCGCTTTCCGCGTCGCCCACGATCCCGAATGCGAGCTATTCGCTTTCGAAGACCTCGGGCTCCTCCCCCTACACCTCCACCTTCACCCTACGAGTGACGGCGGCGACGCCGCCCGGATCGTATCCGATCGAACTCACCGCGATCGAGGCCGGCGGGGTCTACGCGCGGGCGGAACTCCTGGTCCTCGTCGTGGCCCGCCTCGCCGCCGCCCTCCCGACGTTCTCCCCTCCGGCGGTCGATGTCAACGAATCGGTCACCATCCAGGAGCAACCCACGGGGGGATTCGGCGCGATCGCGTTTTCCTGGATCGGACTCCCGGTCGGTTGCGTGCCGGCTCCCTACCAGTTGGGCTGCACCCCGGGGAGCACCGGCCAGTTCGCGATCTCGGTTTCCCTGACGGACTCCTATGGGTTCCGCGCCAATTCTACCGTAGCGATCCTGAACGTCTCCTCGGAGATGAGCGTCCGAACTGCTGCCTCGACCTCCTCGATGGATATCGGGCAGACCGTCTCCTTCTCCGCTTCCGTGCTCGGTGGGAGCGGGGGGACCTCGTACCTCTGGTCTGCGAGCGCGCTCGCCAGCTGCACGTCCGTGGGGGCGACGTTCACCTGCATCCCCTACGGAGCCGGCCGCCTCACGGTCTCCGTCCAGGTCCAGGACCGAAATGGCGCGCACGTGAGCTCGACCCCCGTCAACACGACGGTCCTCTCGGACCCCACCGTGGCCCTCGCTGCGTCCCCTTCGGACCTCGATATCGGATCGTCGGTGACGTTCACCGCGACGCTCGGCGGTGGCACCGGGGTGTATGCGATCACCTGGATCGGAATCCCAGGAACCTGCGCGTCCGGCACATCGACCAGCCTGCGATGTGTCCCCACCATCGCGGGACTCTACTCCGTGAACGCCCACGCAAAGGACTCCAATGGCTTCGATGCGGAAAGCACGACGGCTCTCGTCACGGTGTATCCCGCTCTCGTGGTCCATCTCGCCGGCTCGTCGTCCTCGGCCCTCGCCGGCGCGCCGATCACATTTCTCGCGAACGCCTCGGGAGGCTCAGGGCGCTACTCGATCTCCTGGTCGGGCCAGCCATCCGACTGCGCGAGCGTCGACTCGGTCTACCTTGCCTGCACGTCCTCGAACCCCGGTTCCTATCTCGTGCGTGTGAGCGTTCAGGACGACCTTGGAGGCAACGCGAGCACCTCGACGACCTTCGTCGTCCAGCAGTCGGTTCTGGGCCTGCCGGCGCTCGAAGGGTATGGGATCCTCGGGGCGATGACGGGAGCCCTCGCGTTGGCGGCGATCCTCTTCGCCCTCCGGTTCCGGCGGCGAAGCCCCCCCGCCCCTTCCGAGCGCCCCCCCTCCGGGTAGGCTCGAGGGGGCCCGAACCCGTCCAGCGCGTTGCCTCGCCGTCCGCGGCCCCCTCGACCGGGCAACCGTCTTATCTCCGCCGCGGCGTCGTTCGCTCGGTGGGCCGGTAGATCAGCCCGGAAGATCGCTACCTTGGCAAGGTAGAGGCCGCGAGTTCAAAGGGGTCGGAGGCTCGCCCTTCCACCCGGAACCTCTCGCCCGGTCCACTCCTCGTCGCGGGGAGGGACGGGCCTCCTTCATCGTCCGTTGTCGAACCCCCCGAACGTCATGCAGGGACACCGATTTATACCGAAACTTTCCTCGAAGCGACGTGGACGTGACCCTACGGGAAAAGATCGCCGGCGAGGTCGTCCTCTCCGCCCATCCCGGCCGGACGTTGCGGAAGTGGCGGGAGGACTTTTCCGTGTCGCAGCGCGACCTCGCGAAAACCCTCGAGACCGTCCCTTCCGTGGTGAGCGACTACGAGGCCGAGCGCCGCCCGAGCCCCGGCGCCGCCTTCATTCGCAAGTACGTCGATGGGCTGTTCGCGCTCGACGAGAAGCACGGCGGCCGCGCGGGCCTGCGGATCGGCACGAGCCCGCTCGCCGACGGGATCCTCGGGATTCGCGAGTTCGCGATCTCGATCCCACTCGCCACGCTCGCCGAACGGCTCTCGGCCCGCGCGGTGAGCCGGGTCGACCTCCACCGCGACCTGCACGGGTTCACCTTGCTCGATGCCCCCCGCGCGATCCTCTCGATCGACGCCTCGCGGTTCGTCGAGGTGTACGGCTGGACCTCGCAGCGGGCGCTCATCTTCTCGAACGTGAAGTACGGTCGATCCCCGATGGTCGCGATCCGAGCGCACCCCTTGAAACCAGCTGCCGTGGTGTTCTCGAACCCCGGACGGGTCGACGCGCTCGCGATCCGGCTCTCCGAGATTGAGAACATCCCCCTCCTCGTCACCTCCCTCGGCGCGACCGCGGTGCTGAAGGCCCTCGAGGAACTCTAATCCCCACTCGGGGAGGCTAGCGAACGATGGAACCGGCCGGAATCGTGAGTTACGGTGCCTACGTCCCGCGCTACCGGATCACGCCCGAGGAGATCGGGAAAGTCTGGGGCACCGACGGCGCTGCGATGGGCCAGGGGCTCAACATCGTGCGCAAGAGCGTCCCCGCCCCGGACGAGGACACCATCACCATCAGCACCGAGGCGCTCCGGACCGCCCTCATCCGAGGGAGGATCGACCCGCAGGAGATCGGGGCCCTCTACATCGGGAGCGAGTCCCATCCGTACGCGGTCAAACCCTCCGCAACCGTCGTGGCCCAAGCGGTCGGCGCGACCCCGAACCTCACAGCTGCCGACTTCGAATTCGCCTGCAAGGCGGGTACCGCCGCCATCCAGACCTGCCTCGGCCTCGTCGGCGCCGGCATGGTCCGCTACGGGGTCGCGATCGGCTCCGACACGAGTCAGGGGGCGCCCGGCGATGCGCTCGAGTATTCGGCGAGCGCGGGCGGGGCCGCGCTCGTCATCGGACGGGAGCGCGTGATCGCGCGCGTTCTCCATACGCTCTCGTACACGACGGACACGCCGGATTTCTGGCGGCGGGAGGGGCAACGCTACCCGAGCCACGGGGGCAGGTTCACCGGGGAGCCCGCCTTCTTCCGCCACGTGACGGAGTGCGCCCGCCGGATCATGGAGCGCGCCGGAACGACCCCGAAGGACTACGCGCACGTCGTCTTCCACCAACCGAACGGCAAGTTCCCTCCGCGCGTCGGTCGCCAGCTCGGCTTCAACGAGGAGCAGATGAAGCGCGGGCTCGTGACGCCCTACATCGGGAACACGTACTCCGCCGCGGCGCTCCTTGGGCTCGCGAACGTCCTCGATACCGCACGGCCCGCAGACCGCATCCTCGTGGTTGGGTACGGCAGCGGTGCGGGTTCGGACGCGTTCGACCTCCAGACGACCGAGGAGATCGCCCACTACGATCGCTCGTACGGCACGGCCGTCGAAAGCTACCTGCGCAACGGGGTCGAGCTGCCGTACGCGGTGTACGCGAAGTTCCGAGGCAAGATCCACATGGGAGACTCGTAGTGCGCGACGTCGCGATCCTCGGCGTAGGCCAGACCCGGTTCGGCGAGCTCTGGGACCGCTCGTTCCGTGAGATCGGGATCGAAGCGGGGTTCGAGGCGCTCGTCAACGCGAAGCTCTCCTCCTCCGACCTCGGCGCGCTCTTCCTCGGGAACATGGCGAGCGGAAGTCTCGTCAGCCAGGAGCACATCGCGCCCCTCATCCTCGACTACTCCGGCCTCGCCGGCCGGCACCTCGCCGCGGTCCGGGTCGAGGCGGGCGGCGCCTCCGGGGCCGTCGCGCTCCACCAGGGATGGCTCGCCGTCGCGAGTGGAGCCTACGATTTCGTCGTCGTCGGCGGCGCGGAGAAGCTCACCGATGTCTCCGACACGGAGGCGAACCGCGTGACGGACGGCACGACCGACCACGAGTGGGAAGCCGTCTTTGGCGCCACGCTTCCCGCGCTCTGGGCCATGATCGCGCGCCGTCATGCCCACGACTTCGGAACGACACGGGAGGAGCTCGCGTCGGTCGCGGTGCACGCCCACGCTATGGGCTCAAAGAACCCGAACGCCCACTACCGGAACCGTCTCTCCCTGGAGGCGGTCCTCGAAGCGCCGCCCGTCGCGGAGCCGCTCGGGGTCTTCAACTGTGCTCCGCTCTCGGATGGTGCGGCCGCGGTCGTGCTCGGTCCGCTCGAGCGCGCCCGCAAATTCACCGACACGCCGATCAAGATCTCGGCGAGCCAGGTCGCCTGTGACACGATGGCGCTCCAGCACCGCCGCGAGCTCACGACCCTCGACTCGACGATGGTCGCTGCCCGTCGCGCCTTCGTCCAGGCGCGCAAGGAGCGGCACGACGTCACGGTCGCCGAGATCCACGACGCCTACTCGATCAGCGCCCTCGTGGCGCTCGAGGACCTCGGCTTCGTTGCGAAGGGAGCGAGCGGACGCGCGTTCGCGGCGGGAGAGTTCTCCGGGAAGGGGAAGCTGTTCGTGAATCCGTCCGGCGGCCTCAAGGCCCAGGGCCGCCCGTTCGGCGCGGTCGGGGTCGCGCAAGCGGTCGAGCTCGTCCGCCAACTCCGTGGGGAAGCAGGGGAACGCCAGGTCTCCGGCGCCGAGGTCGGGCTCGCGCAGGATGTCGGCGGGACCGGGGCCACGAGCGTCGTGCACCTGTTCGAGAGGGTGAACTAGGAGCCCCATGTCGGTCGCACGCTTCTGGCGGGAAACACCGACGCGGTACAACCTCGGGGGTTCGCGCTGCGCCATCTGTTCCACCGTCTACTTCCCGCCGCGATCGGTCTGCCCGACCTGCGAGAAGCACCGGGCGTCGCTCGGGCGCCTCGAGCCGTTCCAACTCTCCGGCGAAGGTGAGGTCGTGACCTTCACCGTGGTCCACGACCCAGCCGAGGGCTTCGAGATGCTGGTGCCTTACGTTCTCGCCATTGTGCGAACCCGCGAGGGCCCGCAGCTCACCGGTCAGATCGTGGACGTCGACGCGAAAGACGTGAAGATCGGCCTCAAGGTGCGGGCCACCTTCCGGAAGCTGCGGGAGGAAGGCGCCGCGGGCGTCATCCACTACGGCTACAAGTTCGC
>JAKIWU010000067.1 GCA_022749905.1 Thermoplasmata archaeon | reverse complement strand
GGGTTACATCCTGGTTCCGCGGGCTGAATGGGAACGGTCGCGGCTGGAGCACGAGCCGAGCGAGGTTGGCGAGTCGGCTTCCGAGCCGGTCGTCGAGATCCGCGAGGAGAACGTGCCCACCGACTCTGCAATCGAGGTACTGGAAGCGCTCGAGCACGATGCGAGCGATCGAGAGGAGCGGGCGCCCGTCGGAATCGTTGAGACCGAAGACGCGGCGTTGCCCTCTGGCCCAGTGAACGAGGCGCTGGAGGCGCTTGAGACGCTCGTGGACCTTGCTTCTCTCACGGACTCAGATGGAGATGATCGAACTCCGAGCGCTGGTGAGCTATCGCCGATAGGAGCACCCTCACCTGTTGAACAATCGGAGCCGCCGGAAGCCCTTCGCCCGGGTGTGCTCCGTCTCGCCTCGCCGCTCGCCTTCGTTCCGGTTCGAGAACCCGAGGTGCCGAAGACCAAGAACCGACGCGTGGTCTCGACGGTAATCCCGACTGCATCCGACTCGTCCGGGATCCCCCCGAATCTGGGAGACGCGGGACCCGATCCCGAGGAAGAGCCGGTCCGAATGGCGGAGGAGATTATCGCGGCGAGCAAACTCCTGGACCCGGACGAGTTCAAGGATCTGCTCGAGCTACGGGTCCGAGCGATCCAAGACGCTGGTCGGAGGCTTGGGGTGAAGCGAGAAGATGCTGCGGATGCCCTCGATCTCCTGATTCGGGTTCTCGAACGGACGTCGTACTCTGGTCGCGTCCCCAGAGAGGGCCGAGATCCAGACCCCGAAATCTTCCTCAGAATGGGTCGCGCGAGGTATTCGAAGGCGCTACGGACCGCGTTAGCGGAGTTGCGAGGGACTCAATCGGAGTCGGCATCCTAGGCGAGCCTAGCGGCTTTCCGATCACGTCGTGTCGCTCAGAAGCGTTGGGTGCGGCGCGGAATACACCCCGTCGATCGCTCGACGGGGCGGCCAGGTCGCGGTAGTAAGCCCCATTCTGTTTCAGGCAGCATTCGACTCCGCGCTCTCCTCGACGCTCAGAGGACCACCTCATCCCGTCTCTCAGGGCTTGCTTCCGGGGAGACGGCCGTTTCACCATGTCCCGCCGGATCCTCCGGCGCGACGCCTTCCTCGTGCCGGCGGGCTGTGTCGTTTCTGCTCCGGAGCTCGGGCTCTCGCCCGGCGGACTCCCATCCACCCCCGCGGTCCTCGAAGTGGGGACTTTCCTCAGCCACGGGCCGTTGCCGGACACCGTTACCGTCAGCTGCCCTCCGCCTCCTGGCGGAACGCGGTAGCGCGGGGACGGCATAACGAGGCAGTAGCCGTGATCGGGGTCCACGGGATGGCTCCCCCTTCCCCGGGCGCAAACGGCTTACCCCGAACCTCGTGACGGTGCCGTGTCTTCGAAGGCTGCGGACCGGGGTTCTACGAGCCCGAAGTCCCAGGGAGGTCCATCGCTCGTCCCCTGCCTCATGATCCGGGGGGGCCACGTCGTGCTTCCGGGATCGACGCAGCCCGAGATCGCCCGGGACCCGGAGGGCCGGCCGTACGAGCTGTTCGACGTCCTCGATTCCCTCGCGGCCCGGTACGGACAGTTATACGTCGTTGACCTCGACGGCGTCGAACGAGAAGACCCCCAGCTCGACTACCTCCAGGAGATCGCCCGTGATGTCGAAGTGTGGGTCGACGCGGGGGTGCGCAACGCCGACCAGGCCATCGACGCCCTGGTCACCGGCGCGACCCGCGCGATCTTGAGCAGCACGGTTCTCGAGGGGCCCACCGAACTCGAAAAGGCCTGGCGGCTCTCCCAGAACCTTGCCTTCGAGGTTTCGATCCGGTCCGGACAAGCGGAGACCTCGAAAGCGGCGTGGCCCACCCGGGACCCACTCGGTCTCGCTGAGCTCGCCCGAGCCCTCGGTCTCCGAGACGTCGTCCTCAGCTTCCGGGACGACCCGGTCGACTGGGAGCTTGCCCGGAAGGTGGCCCTTCACGGTCCCACGTGGATCGCCGGAACGTTCGATGCCCGGGATCACAGCCGGCTCGCGGAGACAGGAGCCGCCGGGGGCATCTTCCACTTGTCGGGAAACCTCCTCACCACTCCTGAGGGATCCCGTTGGAGCTCCCTTTCGATCCCCCTCCCTGAGCGGCGGGATGATGAGACCTAGAACCGGCTGACGTGTGATGATTAATGGGCGGGCTGACCGCCCTCAGGGAGGCTCCGCCGACCCCTAGCTCGCGCTGAGCGAGAGGATGTCGACGTTCTGCTGCCCAGCATGGTCGATGACGGTGATGAAGATGCTCTTCGGCCCACCGGCCGGGGTGAATCCACCAGTAGTCGTGTACGACCAGACGCCGTTCGCCGAGTTATACGTCATCGCATGCGAGGCCCCTTGGCCGGGGATCTGGGTGAGATCCACGGTCATCGAGAGGACGCCTTGGGAAGCCACGACCGTGCAGAAGACCGTGAACGGAGTGCTGGCCGAGAGAGGGTTCGGGTAGATCCACGCATTCGTGAAGTAGGGCGTCCCAAGGAGGGGTGGACCGGGGATGACCTTCTGCAACAGGAGGCGGTTGTTGCCCGTGATCAGGACCGTGATGTTGTCGTCGAATGGCAGCTTGTAACTCGCGAGATTCATCGACCAGGTCTGCCCGGGGGCCCACGTTGTTCCTCCGGCAAGGCCGCTCGCAAGGGTGAGCTTGGCTGGAAAGGCCGCCGGGACCTTTTGCGAAGCGAGGTGGACGTACCCCTGAGCGATCGAGGTCGCGGTGATCGAGGTTCCCGAGAGGAGCTGGATCGAGATGGAGACGACGTTGGTGGCGTTCGTGGCCAGTTGGGCGGAGAAATCGTCGTTGAGGGGCGTCTGGGGCTTCGGGAAGGTGCCCACCCAGAGGAACACGGTCGCGGCGAGCACCACGGTGATCGCGAGGATCATGAGGGTCGCGACGAAATCCGAGGCACCGCGTCGGCCGCGCTGGTGCCATCGACCGGATTGGCAGCGGCGCGTGGGCCGCGTGCGACGAGCGCTCGACATCACAGTTGTCCCTACGGGATCGACCTAGAATCCACCGGACCCCTACATAGAGATGGCGGACCAACTCGCCGCGCCTGGTCGAGTTCTGTGTAGGAAGCCCTGTAGCTCGACTCCATCGACGCGGCCTGGACCGATCGGCACGCGGTTCACACTTTCCGCAAATCATCCCGCATCAAAGCGTGGCTCGCGGGACGAGTTATACGGCAGCTTCGGAGCGCTCGAGGGGTCTCAACTAGCTCCCCGGAATTGTTCGACACGTCGAGAAACCCCCTCGAGGCGGCTCCGGTTGTTTCTCGGCGCAGGCCAAGGGGGGGATTTATGTAGATGCATTTTGCATAGCTCGGTCCACCAGTGTTCGACAAACCGGGCCGGCGGAAATCTGAGGATACCGTGCCGCCTCCACCCTCGGAGCGCCCCGAGGACGAGCGAATTGCGCTCCGTTGCAACGTCCGCGAGCTTCAACTTCTCGATACCTTCGTGGCCAGCGGGGAGTTCCGGAATCGGTCGGCGCTCATGCGCGCGGCCCTTCACGAATTCTTGCGGGCCCGCTCGCTGGCCGGTGTCCAAGAGCCAGGTTCCCAAGGCACCGCATCCTCCCTCGTGGAGGTTCCGGTCCGACTTCGCCATGACGAAATTGAGATGATCGAGGCGTTCGGCGAACTCGCCGCGAACGGCCAGTCGCTGAAGGACCTCCTTGCCCAGTTGATCCGCCGTGGGGAACTCGAACTCAAAGTCCAGGAAACCGTCGCCCGGTCCCGAGCGGCGGTTCGGGAGGCGCATGAGTCACGCCAGCGCCTCGAACGCCTCGGCCGCAGCGGAGCCGACCTCGAACGCCGGGGGGTCGTGGGCCGCTAGAGCGCCGAGACCGATCATCGGGACGAACAAAGGGTGGGTTGCATGGGATTGGAAGAGCAGGACGCGGAGCCGAACGGGAACGCGGTTGGCGGCGACGGGGGCGAGGAAGAGGTGTTCGAGACCTTGCGTCTCGGCCACGACATCCGGTTCGTCCTCGCGGCGGTCGGGGGCGGAGGGATCCGGATCGCCCGCGAGGTCGCACGCCGCCACCTGCCGTACCTCGAGACCGTTGCGATCAACTGCGACCCCCGGGGCCAGGATCTCGAGGAGTTCGACCGCCGCATCTGCCTCGCCCCGGACGATGGGCTCGACGGTTCGTCCGTCGGGTCCCCGCAGCTGGGCGGCGAGCTCGCCCGCTACGCGGAACCGGCGCTCGAGCGGGTCTTCGAGGGCGCCACCTTCGTCACGATCATCGCGAGCCTGGGCGGAGGGACCGGCACCGGGGCCCTCCCGGTCATCGTGCAGGCCGCCGCACGTGCCTCCTCGGCCCTCAAGGTGTTCGCGGTCAAGCCGTTCGCCTGCGAGTCGGACCGCAGGGCGCTCGCAGAACGGGCCATCGCGCGCCTGCACTTCGTGGAGTCGTTCGTGGAGAAGCAGCAGCGCGGCCGTGCGAGCCTCCAGGTGCTCGACAACGAGGCGATCGTGCGGAGCCAACCCAAGATGCCGATCGGCCATCTCGAGCGCGCCTGGGGCGAGCTCGTCGCCCGGCTGATCGATCGCGAGCTCATCCAGCCCGCGGAGGCCGTCCTCGAGGCGGAACGCATGGCGTCTCTCGCCCGGAGCCCGACCACGCTCCCTCCGCTCGTGACCCCATCCGATGCTCCCGAGATCGAGCCGCTCATCCCCCTCACGCCGCGCATGGTGCCGCTGCACGCCGCGAACCCATCGGGCATCGCGGAGCTCACCTTCGAGGTTCAGCGACCGGATTCGGGCCTCTAGTCTCGGCCCCGACCCCAGCGCACGGACCAAGGGTTAAGAGGCTCGGAACGTCGCGCCCTCCCGATGGACGGCCGCGCCTATACCGTGCTCCTGACCTTCCTGGTCCCGGCAGTCCTCATCGGGGTTACGATCTGGAAGTACGCTGCGAATCCGCTCGCTCTGCTGATCCTCTTCTCCGTGATGATCGCGGGAGGGCTCTACCTCCTCACGTACAGCGAGACGTTCCGGTCCTGACCTAGGCGTAGATCGTCGGCTCGCCGGCTGTGAGCCCGCTGGGAGGTTTCGGAGTGTGTTGCTTCATGGCCGCCCGGAGCGCTCGCTCGATCATCTCCGCCTGAGTTCGCAAGGGCCCCGTGTCGATGCGAAGCTCCGGCAGGAACCGGACGAGCGTCTCGATGAGGACGGCGCCGGCCCGGTGATCCGGATACCCTTCGGGACTTGGGCGCGCGCTCACGAGGAGAACGGACACCGGGATCGTGCGGCGCAAGGCCTCGACGAGGAGCGCACCGGACACTCCGCCGATGATCCCGTCTTCGAGAGGCCGCGCCTTGGTCGCCCGCAGCTGTTCCGAGAGTGCCGGATCCGGTCGGGACAGGACCGACCAGACGCTCTCGACCGTGGCGGGTTCCTCGGATACCGCCGGATGAGGGATGACGCCCTCGAGCCCGATCACGAGCCGCGCGCGCCGGCTTTCCGCGCCCGCGACGATGGCGCGCGCAAGTTCGGGCCCGGCGGTGGCCGAGGCCGGTAGCTCGGACAGCACCACGGCGAGGTCCTTCCGTCCATGAACCCGGACCGGGGGCTGTACCTTGCCGGATTGGACGATCGCGATCGACGGCCCGTCCGGGCTATCGAGGAGCCCGATCCGAGGAAGCTTGAGCGTCTGGATGATGTAGTGGGCCGCAACCGTCGCAGCGAGTCCTGCGCTGGGGAAGCTCGAGAGGACGATCGCTCCGGGCTCGATGACCGCGGGACCGTCGTCGGTCCAAGCGCTCGACATGTCGCCCTTGGAAGGTACGCTGCCCTGTACTTAGGCTTGGGCGACCGTCGCGAGATCGGGCTCTCAGCGGAGAGGGTTCGGGCGACCCAGTTCGAGTTCGCGGCGGAAGGTCGGGCCGAGAGGGAGGGCCAACACGGTCTCGACGGCGCGTCGGAGTTCGCGCCGGCAGGCAACCCCAAGTAGGCTATCCGCTCCTAGACGACGTGGGGCTGCCGTTCCGCGAGATCGTCACCGCCCAGGAGCTTCCGTGGGCGGCCCTCTCCGGCCGAAGGCTCGCAGTCGACGGCAACAACGCGATCTACCAGTTCCTCGCGACGATCCGCCAGCGCGACGGGCAACCGTTCTCCGACCCCCAAGGACGGCCGACGAGCCACCTCATCGGTCTGCTCTACCGTACGACCTCGCTCCTTGCGCAAGGGGTCCGCCCGGTGTGGGTCTTCGATGGCAAGCCTCCCGACCTGAAGGCCGGCACCCTGCGCTCCCGCTTCCTCGTGAAGGAGCGGGCGGAGGCCGAGTGGAAGGAGGCTCTCGAACGCGGGGACCTCGAAACCGCCCGGCAGAAGGCCGCACAGACCTCGCGCTTCACGCGCCCGATGGCCGCGGAAGCGATCGAACTGCTCGGAGCCCTCGGAACGCCCACCGTGCAAGCTCCCTCGGAAGGAGAGGCCCAGGCGGCGCAGATGGCCGCTGTAGGAACGGTGTGGGCCGCTGCGTCCGAGGACTACGATAGCCTGTTGTTCGGAGCGCCGCGCCTGGTCCGGGGATTGGCGGCACGGGGCAAAGGACGGGATCAGCCAGCGGCGCAGGTCATCGAACGGGATCGGTTGCTGAAGGAGCTCGGGATCTCCTCGGAGGAACTGCTCCTCGTCGGCCTGATCGTCGGAACGGACTTCAACGATGGCGTGAAAGGATTCGGACCGAAGAAGGCCCTGAAGCTCGCACAGCGGCACCTGGGGTGGACCGCGACGCTCCAGGCAGCCGGCCTCCAGGAAGCCGACGTGCTTCCCGTCGCAGAGATCTTCCGATCCCCTCCGGTCGCGGACGTGCCCGATCCCGTTTTCGGACCCATCGACGAGGCGAAGGTGCTGCAGCTTCTCGTCGACGGTCATGGCTTCTCGTCCGACCGGATCCACGCCGCGCTCGAGCGTGCCCGTCGAGGTATCGAGCGGGTGCCCCCGGTCGCCCGTGACCCCGTCCGCCAATCGCTCCTCGAATCGTTCGGCGAGGGATCGTGAAGCTCTTCGAGTCGGTGCCGAACTTTTCCGAAGGGCGGGACACCGCCGTCCTCCAGGCTCTGGAGACGGCTGCGCGCTCGGTGCCGGGCGTCGCGCTTCTCGACGTGGAGGCGAACCACGACCACAATCGTTCGGTGTTCAGCCTCGCCGGAGAGGGGGGGCCCCTCTGCGACGCCTTGCTCCGCATGATCGAGGTCGCGGTGCAGAAGATCGATCTCAATCATCACACCGGCGAGCACCCACGGATGGGCGCGGTCGACGTCGTTCCCATCGTACCCCTGGGAGACGCGACGACCGAGGAGGCGACAGCGCTCGCCGTCCAACTCGCCGAGAACGTCTGGGCGCACCTCGGTCTTCCGGTCTACCTCTACGCCGATTCCGCTCGCCGCCCCGACCACGCCGACCTCTCTCGGCTTCGGATGGGTGGCTTCG
>JAKIWU010000066.1 GCA_022749905.1 Thermoplasmata archaeon | reverse complement strand
GGATGCTCTCGGGCGCGTACGCGCCGGGAGGGGCCGTCCTCCGACTTCGGACCTCCCTCGCTGACCCGGACCCGGCGTTTCGCGATCGGGTCCTCTGTCGCTTGAGCGACCTCGATCACCCGCGCGTGGGACGCAAGTATCGGGTGTGGCCCATGCTCGAGTTCTCCTGGGCGGTCGACGACGTCGAGCTCGGCATCACGCACGTGCTGCGCGGGAAGGATCTCGTCATCGAGGACCGCATGGAGCGGTTTCTCTGGGACCTCCTCGGGTTGGGGGGCCCGGCGTTCGTGCACTGGGGCCTCCTGAGGGTCGCCGAAGCGAAGCTCTCGAAGAGCAAGGGGTACGCCCAGGTCCGGGCCGGCGAGTTCGATGGATGGGCCGATCCGAGGCTCTGGTCGATCGATTCCCTCGACCGGCGTGGGATCACCTCGGAGGCCCTGCGGAAGTTCACCCTGTCCTTCGGAATGTCGCTCGCCGACATCGAGGTGCCTGCCGAGACGCTCTACGCGGAAAACCGTCAGATCCTCGATCCGACCACCGAGCGACGGGCGTTCGTTCCGGACCCCATCCGCGTGGACGTCGCCGGGTATCCGGAGGACCTCTCGGCGGTGGAGCTCGCGAATCACCCCGACCGACCTGAGCTTGGCCGACGATCGGTCGCGGCCGGCCCCGGCTTCTGGCTCGCCGGCGCCGACGTTCGCGCACACCTCGGCGAGGAGGTCCGGCTGAAGGACCTCGCGAACCTCCGTCTTCCCGCGGAGCTGCCGAACGCCGGGCCCGTCGGCGCGACGTTCACCTCGAAGGAGAATCGGCGCCTGCCCCGCCTGCAGTGGGTGAGCGCTCGGGACTCTGTTGCCTTGACGCTGCTCGATCCGGACGGCTCGCGGCGGAGCGGACGCGCCGAGGTGAGCCTCAAGAGGGCGAGGCCGAGGGATCGGTACCAGTTCGAACGGGTCGGCTTCGTGCGCCTCGAGGCGGACTGGACTCCCGGGACGGAACCGGTCGCGGCGTGTTTCGGCCACCCCTGAAGGAAGGAGCGCGGGCCGAGTTCCAAGGGGGATCGCAGCGAACGATGAGGCTCCTGCACACCTCCGTGACCGTCCGGAACATCGACCGAAGCCTGGCCTTCTACACGAAGCTCCTCGGACTCGAGTTCGTGCGCCGCCGCACGATCCCGGAGAATCACGCCGAGATCGCCTTTGTCCGCGATCCGGAAAGCGGGGGCGAAATCGAGCTCACGTGCTGGGGGGGGAAGGCCTCGATCGATCCGGGTGAGCAGCTCGACCACATCGCCTTCGCGGTCCCGGACCTCGAGGCGTTCCTGGCTCGGGCTCGCGCCGACGGGGTCACCGTGGCGAAGGAACCGTTCCGGCTCGCCGGGGGATCCGGTCACCTCGCGTTCGTGCTGGATCCGGACGGGATTTGGATCGAACTCATCCAGCGCGATGGGGGCGGGCGATAGCACCACCATCCGTGCCCGCAGGTTCCGGACCGTGGGGGAGGGATCGCCTCCGAGTACTGCGGGTGGTCTTCGGGTCCACGTTCCTCGTTCGGTTCGCCTTCGGCGTGACGATCAGCGTCTTCGCCTCGTACATCTCGGGGAGTTCGGTGGGCATCGACACCGCCGATGTCGGCACCATCGGCCTCCTCGGGGCGATGGCTCCGGTCGGTGAATTCTCCACGGTCCTCCTCACGGGGGGCCTCGCCGATCGACGGGGCCGATTCCCCGTCCTCCTCGGGGCGATCGGGGCCGCGGCCGTGATGATGTTCCTGTTCACCCTCTCCCGCAACTGGATCTGGCTCGGCGGGCTCAACCTCCTCTTCGGTGTGGCGAGCGGGGCGATCCTCACCACGAGCCTCGCGCTCGTGGGGGACGAGGCCGGAGCGGAGGAACGGGGCTACGAGATGGGCCGTTTCGACTCCGTCAATCTCCTCGGGTGGATCCTGGGCTTCGCAGTCGGGTTTGGGTTTCTCGGACTTCTCCCCAATGCGACGCTGGGACGCATCTTCGACCTCGGGGCCGCGGTCCTCGCCGGCGGGTTCGGGCTCGGATTCCTCGCGTTGCGAGGCATGGACGAACCCGTCGGCGGCCACCGGTGGATAGGGTTCGAGGAACTCCTCCGGACCGCATTCCGCCGCGAGGTGCTCCTGGTGACCCTCCCGTGGCTCGTGATCTACCTCCTGCTCGGTACGTTGTTCGTCTTCCTCGGAACAGCCTCGACGGGAGCAGGGATCCCCGCGGGTGAGCTCTCGCTCCTCATCGGGGTCGGTGGGCTTCTCCTCCTGCTGACCCAGCCGTATTTCGGGAGGCTCGCCGACCGGTACGGTCGGACGAGGCTCATGATCGTGGGGACCATCGGGTTTGTCGGGGTCCTCGCCGGCGCGGGGCTCCTCGCGACCTTCGGCCCGGTGCCCATCCTCCTCGGGTTCGTCGGCGTGAGCACGCTCGCAGCGCTCGCGTACGGCCCGGCGGCGCTCGCCGCCCTCACGGACGCGAGCCGGTCGTTCTCTCGGGCGACCACGATGTCGGTCTACACACTCTCCATCAGTCTCGGGATGCTCGGGGGCCTTGTCCTCTCGACCGCGCTCTTCGGACGGTACGGCCCGGCGGGCCTCGACGTCTACTTCGGCGGGATCGCCGTCGCGCTCGTGGTTCTCACGACGATCCGATACCGGGACGGAGTGCGAGCAGCGGACGCGGGCCCGGCCGTGCCGGTGGCGACTAGGCCCCCGGCTCAATGAGCAGGTGGCGCATCATCGGGAACGTCTCGCGGAGTGCGATCGAGAGCTGATCGATCGCCGACTCGATCTGGTCGGTCGTGAGCCCGTCCTGGAAGTTGACGCGCAGCGCGAGCAAGACGTCTTCCGGCCCGAGCATCATCGATTGGAGCTCCCGTACCCGCCGCACCCTCGGATCCCGTTCGACGAGCTGGAGGATCCGGCGTGCCTCCTCCTGGCTCATCGCCTTTCCGACGAGGAGCTCACGGCATTCCGCGGCGAGGAGGATCCCGGTCCCGAGCAGAAGGAGGCCGACGCCGAGGGCGGCGACCCCATCGAACACCGGTCGCCCGGTGTACACGACGAGGAGGATGCCCACGAGCGCCACGAAGGCGCCGAACACGGAGACCACGTCTTGATAGAAGATCGTCTTGACACCCATGTGCGAGGACTCGAGGAAGCTCGTGAGCGTCGCCTGCTCGCGTCGGAGCTCCCGCAGGGTGAGCCAGATCCCGACCATGCTCGCAACGACCGTCGCCGCGAGGACGAGCAGCGCGTACGGAACGAACGTCACGGGTCCGGGGTGGAGGATCCCCTGCACCGCGTCGATGAGGACGAGAATGCCCGCGACCGTGAACGTCACGAGGGAGGCGGAGAAGGCCCAGAAGAACCGTTCCTTGCCACGCCCGAATGGATGACAATCGTCCGGCGGTCGGCTCGAGGCGACGTACCCCCAGATCAGCAGCACCCCGCCGATGAAATCCGCGATGATGTAGACGGCTTGGGAGAGCACGGCGCGACTCCCCGAGAGGAGCCCGACGCTCAGATTCACCCCGAAGAGGGCTGCATCGAGCGCAAGCGAGGCAACGATGAGCCATTGGGAACGCATCGGGTCCGGCGTCTCCGCCTTCTCGATACTCGCCGAGGGGATTAAGCCCGCCGACGGTCCCGGGCGCGAACGCCGGCCAACCTCTTATCCCGCCCATCCGTGTTTGGCGAGGGTGCGAACGGTGTCGGACGCGAGCCCGCGACCGGTCATGCCTTCGCCAAGCGCGACCGGGGGAACCTCGGTACCCCATCGCTTCGCGCGCCCGAGCCTGAGTTCATTGGGACTTTCTCCCGGGAAGCGCACGCGCCTCAAGCGGCTCCTCTACGAGCACGGCCCAGGCGGTGGCACCCTCCTTGTCCTCCCGATCGACCAGGGACTCGAGCACGGACCGGTCGACTTCTTCGCGAATCCGGACTCGCTCGACCCCGCTTACCAGTTCGCCCTCGCCCACGAGGGCCGGTTTTCGGCCATCGCGTTACACATCGGTCTCGCGGAGAAGTACTTCCACGCCTACGCCGGCGACGTCCCTCTGATCCTGAAGCTCAACGGCAAGACCGGGATCCCACCGGACGCCGAGGCGTTCAGCGCGCTCACCGGAACCGTCGAGGACGCGGTACGGCTCGGCGCGGATGCCGTCGGCTACACGCTCTACGTCGGGTCCCCTTCGCAGGACCGCGATTTTGCGCAGTTCGTCGAGGTCCGGTCGGAGGCGAAGCGCCTCGGGATGCCTGTGGTCGTCTGGGCGTACCCCCGCGGCGAGGCGATCGCGAAGAAAGGAGGTCGCGAGAGCCTCTACGCGATCGACTACGCTGCGCGCGTCGCGCTCGAGCTCGGGGCGGATGTCGTGAAGCTCAATTACCCGGTCCGCGGCGAGAAGGACCGAGACAGCCCTCCGCCGTACAACACGCTCGAACTCGACGCCGGCGCTGCCTTCCGCAAGGTCGTGGAGAGCGCGGGCCGTGCCCTCGTGCTGGTCTCCGGGGGGGAGCGAATCTCCGACCCGGAGCTTCTCCAGAAGGTGAGAATGTCGTTGGACGCCGGTGCGACGGGGATCATCTTCGGTCGGAACATGTGGCAGAGACCCAAGGCCGACGCGCTCCGACTCACGCGAGAGCTCCATGCCATCTTCCGGGAGTACGCGGCTGCGCCCAGCTGACCCGGAGCTGCGCCTCCTGCTGGTCGTCGCCGGCGACGACCATCCTCGCGCCTGCACCGGTCGGCGGCTCCTCCGAACCGGCCGGGTGCACGAAGTTCCCGCGACCAACCCGCCGAAGCCCGCGCCGCTTCTCCTCGATCCTCACGCGGAGCTCCCGCTCTCTCCGGCGGACCGCGCGCGAATCGAGCGGGCCGGACTCCTCGGGGTCGATTGCTCCTGGAAGGGACTCGAACGGCGCGGGGGCTATCCCGCGACCCTCAGGTGGCTCGACCAGCTGCGAACCCGTCGCCGGCTACCCTGGCTTCTCGCTGCGAACCCCCAGCACTTCGGTCGTCTCGCGGAACTCAACACGGCCGAGGCCTTCGCCGCGTCCTCCTACATCCTAGGGGAGATGGAGCGGGCACGAACCCTGCTGAGCGGATTCGCGGGAGGGGAGGCGTTCTTCGAGATGAACGCGACGGCCCTCGAAGGCTACCGAGAGGCGCGCGATGTGAACGAAGTGCTCGCGGTCGAGCGCGGCGGACACGTGGGAAGACCGACTCGTTGAACCGTTCGATTCGCGGGGTTCTCCCCGCGGAGCGTCCGCACGATCCCGCTAGACCGGAACCGGATAGACCTGCCCTTCCGAAGGAAGGTGCTCGACGGGGACCTCGGAGATCTTCGCCACCGCGCGATGGAGCGGCACGCGCGCGATCAGGACGCCGCCGAACCGCTCGTAGGTTCGACAGGTGTGCAGGGTGAGGCAACGGTCGGAGTAGATGCTTCTCCCGATGAGGCCCGGATCGTGGCCCCGAAGGAAGACGCGCGTGCCGCTCCGAGCAAAGAACTCCTCGAGATTCCTCTCGTCGAACCGTCGCACGACCCCGCGCACGGTCGGGGAGAGGGAGCACTCGCCCCAGACGATCTCGGCGAGGTGGTCCTCGTCGAGGTCTCGGAAGGCCGTGCTCAACCCGCCGGGCGATGGCTCGAGGGGGAAGCCGCCGTGCGCGAGATACGCCCCGCTCTCGGTTCGGACCGCGAGCGGTCCGCGCTCGAGCAGGTGGAGGATCCGGAGATAGCGGTCTTCGTCCGGTCCCCAGAGGAGATCGACTTCTTCCGGCAGGTTGTGCGGGACCACGGGGATGCGTCGGAACGTCTCGTGGTTCCCCTGGACGAGAACGACGCGGCCTGGGAACTCCGCGGCGAGCCCGAGCAGAAAGAGCGCGTTCGCGACGGAACCCTCGCCGCAATCCTCCGGTGCCCGGTCGATGTAGTCCCCGAGCCCGACGAGAGCGCGCTGGTCCGGCCGTTCGAGGAACCGGCCCGCGGCGAGAACCGTGCTCCGCCAGTCCCCATGGGTGTCCCCGAAGACGATCGCTTCCTCGAGGGGCGCGCCCCCGAGCGCTGCGAGTCCTTCCGACACAGGGACTTCGCGTTCGAGCCGATCGAGAAGTTCGTCGGCGTCCTCGGGTTGCAGGTTGAGGATCGCTTCCGGGGTCAGTCTCTCCGTCGCTAGCATGTCCACCGACGCCCGCTGCGGGAGTCCTCCAGCCTCCTCTCCGGCGGATAGGGGTGTCGGTTCGAAGGTGAGCCCGAGGTTCGAGCAGCGGGGGCCGGGCCTGACCCCGAGTTGCGAGAACGAACGGGCCGAGATTCCTGGCGCCGCCTCGACCGTTCTCGATTCAAGAGGGACATGCGGGGGGCCGGAGTTTCCGGGGGCCGAGCATTCTCAGCCTCCCCTTTGAACCGGCGAATGCCCTAGGCAACAGGGTTCTAAGCCCTGCCTCGGAGGCCCCGGACGCGTGCGCGCCCGGTTTGGCCGAGCTGGAGCACCCCCGCATCGGAAATCGGAACGGTGTACGAATGCGAGTAGCCCCGGCAGGAGTTCCGGTCGCGAGGGAGTTCTTCCCCCGCGACGTTCGAACCTGCGTCGCGAGATCCAGAGTCTCGCATGATTGGCCACTACACTACGGGGCTACGAGTCGACGGAGCGGAGGAAGGAAGATAAACGTTCCCGCGAACGGATGGTTCCGACGGGGGACACGGGGTCGAATCCTGTTCCGGTAGTAGCCTACGCGGTCGCGGCATTCCGGAGTGACCGCCGGCGTCGAAGCTGCGGCCAACCTCCTTATAGAATCGCACTGTCGGATTCGCTGCGGGCTCCCCGAGAGCCACGCCAAGGCTGGGAGCGGAACCCAACAGGAGGGTGGAGTTGTTGGAAACTCCCCCGGTTCGCTCAGGTCGCGGTCCGAACCAGAGGACGAACGTCGATCGCCCGTTCGCCGCCAATCCCCGTTCGATCGCGCTCGTCGCGCTCGGACTTCTGGCGATTCCCGTCACCGGGCTCGCGATTAGTCCTGCGGCGGGCGGCGTGGCCCACGACCTCGCCGTTGCGGTGCCGGATCTCGGCGCGTCGTTCGCGCGCATGCTCCTGGCCTACCTCCTCTCCCTCGGGTTCTCGCTCGCCTATGGATACGTCGCGGCGACCAACCGGACCGGCGAGCGGATCCTGATTCCTGTCCTCGACATCCTCCAGTCGGTTCCCATCCTGGGATTCTTCCCGATCGCCATCGTGGTGTTCGTCCGCCTCACGCCCGGAAACGCCGCGGGGGCGAACCTCGCGTCGATCTTCCTGATCTTCACCTCGATGAGCTGGAACATGGTGTTCGGCGTCTACGAGTCGCTCAAGTCGGTTCCCGGCGAGCTCCGGGAAGCCTCCGATGCGTTCGCCCTTCGGGGCTGGCAGAGGATCCGGCGCCTCCTCCTGCCGGCGACGGTCAACCGGATCGTCTACAACTCCGTGCTATCCTGGACGGCAGGGTGGTACTTCCTCGTCGCTGCGGAGTTCATCTCGACCGCCTCATCGACCACGGTTCTCCCGGGGATCGGCACCTTCCTCCTCCGAGCCGCCGGCAACAATGACGGGACCGCCCTTGCGACGGGCCTCATTGTCCTCATCCT
>JAKIWU010000065.1 GCA_022749905.1 Thermoplasmata archaeon | reverse complement strand
CCGGCAGCCCGACTCTGATGGAACTGCCCCGCCCCGAGCCGGGGGACCAGGACCTTCTGGTCCGCATGACGGCGGCAAGTGTCAATCCGTTCGACTGGAAGATCGCAGAGGGAATCTTCCGGGGCAAGAGGCCCCACGTGTTCCCCCTCGTTCTCGGGGTGGACGGATCGGGAACGATCGAGCAGGTCGGCCTCTCGGTGACACGGTTCCGTCTAGGCGATCAGGTGTACGGTTCGTTCCTGCACCGGCCCGTAGGCATCGGGACCTATGCGGAGTACGCGACCGTCCCCGAGAACAACGCCATCGTGCGTGTGCCCCAAGGACTCGATCCCGTCGCATCCGCCGGGATTCCAACCTCGGGGATGACTGCTCTCGACGCGCTCGATACGATCAACGCGCCCCGGGGGGCGAAGCTGGTCATCGTCGGCGCCACAGGGGGGGTGGGATCGTTCGCGACGCAACTCGCCGCTCGCCGCGGCCTTCACGTCATCGCCACCGGCCGGCCCGATGCGTCCGTCGAGCTCAAGGCGCGCGGCGCCAGCGAGGTGATCGATTTTTCGTCTGCGCCCGTCGTTCCCCAGATTCGAGCCTTGCACCCGGACGGCGTGGATGGGCTCCTCGACCTCGTGAGCAATGCCGCGTCCTTCGCCGAGCTCGCGGCTCTCGTCCGATCAGGCGGCGTCGCGGCGACCACGACGTTCGTCGCGGACCCACCTTCGCTCGCCAAACTCGGTGTGCGTGGGGTCAACATCGACATGCAACCACGCGCGGAACTCCTCGAGAGGATCTCCGCGGAGATCCTTGCGGGGCGGCTCGAGGTTCCTGTCGGCTCCCGGATCCCCCTCGAAGGGGCCCCGGAAGCCTACGCACTGAGCCGAGCGGGCCGAGCGCGAGGCAAGACGCTGATCCTCCTCCGCTAGCAACCCCCGATGCAACCCGGGTCAGCCCCCGTCGGAAGGGACGCGGGGCGAGAGTGGACGAGGAGGAGGAACAGCCCACCGGCGCGTCTCTCGAACTTGCCGGCGGAACGCTTTTGATGGGCCCCTCGTAGGGGCGGGGATGCGCCGCGGCGTCTTTCTCATCGGGGTGACCCTGATCGCCGTCGGCGCGATCATCGCCCTCCTCTCCGTGGTCCTCAGTTCCTTCTCCGTCGCGATCCCCGCGACCTCGGGTCCCTCAGCGGGCCAGGTGGGCCCGCTCGCCGTGACGCCACCGGGATTGGTGGGATCCGGTTCCATCACGATGAGCTGGAACGGCGCGCCCTCGGCGTTCCGGTTCCAGATCTATCAATGCTCCGACGCTACCTGCGCGCAGCGCGGTACGACGCCCGTTGCGACGGGCGGGGGCTCATCCGGAACCGTCTCGTTCGACGTCAACAGCGGCACGACCTACGTCGTGCTCGCCCAGGCAAACACGAACGCCGTTCCGTCCACTTGGCAATTGACAGGACTGACGTTTCTCTCCCTCATCGGCATCGTGATCGCAATCGGGGGAGGCGCCCTCGCCTTCGCGGGCTACCGGATGAAGGCGCCGCGTCGTGCGACGCTGGCTGCGACGGAAGCACCCGAGCAGCGGGAGATGTTCTCCACGAAGCCGTTCAAGGATCTGCAGGTCGGAGCGGCTTCTCAGTTCGTCGGCGAGCACAGCGAGCGTGTGCGAGCCGGAGCTGCCCAACCATCGGGCCCGGTCTACTTCCAGCCGTCGGAACCCGAGGAGCTGTACGGGGCGGGCGATACCCCGACCGCAGCCCCGGCCAAGGGAGTCCGTCCCCCGGTCAAGTGCAGCTACTGCGGCGAGATGAACGAGCCCTGGATCACCAACTGCCGCCGGTGCCGTCGTCCGATGACCTCCACCGGTGCCTGAAGTCGCTCCTTCCCGGACGCTTCCCGGGCCCACCGCCCTCGCGTTTCGCGACCTCACGCCATCTCCTTTAAGGAGCGGCCCCGCTACCCGCCCGAGGTTTGCCTTGTGAAGGTCGTCGTGGTGACCGGCGGAGTCATTTCCGGCCTCGGGAAAGGCATCACCACGAGCTCGCTCGGGCGCCTCCTGAAGGCGCGCGGGATCACGGTCACCATCATCAAGATCGATCCGTACCTGAACGTCGACGCGGGCACGATGAACCCGTACCAGCACGGGGAGGTGTTCGTGCTCGACGACGGAACGGAGGCCGATCTCGACCTCGGCAATTACGAGCGTTTCCTGGGGCAGAGCCTCGTGGGCTCGCACAACATCACCACCGGGAAGATCTACCGCGCGGTCATCGAGAAGGAGCGCCGCGGGGACTACCTCGGCAACACCGTCCAGATCATCCCCCATGTCACGGGCGAGATCAAGCGTTCGATCCGAGAGGCCGCGCTTGCCTCGGGCGCCGAGGTCGTCCTCGTCGAGGTCGGCGGCACGGTCGGCGACATCGAATCGATGCCCTTCCTCGAGGCGCTCCGCGAGCTCTCCTACGAGCTCGGCGAGGGCGCGATGGCGTTCGTGCACACGACGCTGGTCCCGGTGGTCGGCCCCGTGGGGGAGGCGAAAACCAAGCCTACCCAACACTCCGTCCGCGAGCTCCGCGCGATCGGCATCCGCCCGACGATGATCGTCGCACGCGGTCCCGCCCCTCTCGCCCCCGAGATCAAGGCGAAGATCTCCCTCTTCTGCGACGTGCCCCCCGAGGCGGTCATCTCCGTGCCGGACCAGGGCCTCATCTACGACGTGCCGCTCGTGCTCGAAGCGCAGGGGGTCGGCACGCACCTCACCCGTCTCCTCGGCCTTCCGGACCGCGAGCCCGACTTCACGCAGTGGAAGAACTTCCTCGAGACGTACCGCCGCGGCGAGGGTTCGGTCGAGGTCGCCGTCGTGGGGAAGTACACCGAGCTCCGCGACTCCTATCTCTCCCACACCGAGGCGTTCCACCACGTCCAGGGCCGGCTCGGCTGCCAGATCCACCTCTCGTGGTACGATGCGGAAGACCTGCCGCGCGATGCCGCAGCGCTCCAGCGCCTCGAACGTTCCGACGCGCTCCTCGTTCCAGGGGGATTCGGACCCCGCGGCGTCGAGGGGAAGCTCCGGGCGATCGAGATCTGCCGCACCCGTGGAATCCCGTACCTCGGGGTTTGTTACGGCTTCCAGATGGCGGCGATCGAGTTCGCCCGGAATGTCCTCGCGCTTCCGAAGGCGAACTCCACCGAGGTCGATCCGCACACCTCCGACCCCGTCGTCTGTCTCCTCGAGCAGCAGAAGACCGTGGGGGAACTCGGCGGGTCGATGCGGCTCGGCGCCCAGAAGATCTCGCTCACCGAGGAGTCCCGGGTGGCGAAGATCTACGAGCGGACCGAGATTTGGGAGCGGCATCGCCACCGCTACGAGATCAATCCCGCCTACCTCGACCGGTTCCGATCCCACGGTCTCGAGGTGAGCGGTCGCTCGGCCGACGGACGCGTCGAGGTGCTCGAGATCCCCGAACACCCGTTCTTCCTCGGCGTACAGTACCACCCCGAGTTTCTCTCCCGCCCCGAGGCCCCGCACCCGCTCTACCTCGCGCTCGTGCGGGCGGCGCTCGCGCGCAAGGAGGTGCCGCCCGATGCCGCCCCCACGCCGACTCGCGCGTGAGCTCGCCCAGCTGGACGGGGCCACCGTCCGGATCGGGGGCCATCTCGAGGACTACCGGGCGCTCGGCGGCGTCGCCTTCGCGCTGGTGCGCGACGGCAGCGGCACGAGCCAGGTCACCCTGAAGAAGGGCGTCAGCGACCCCGCGCTCTTCGAACTCCTCAGTTCCCTCCCGAGGGAGTCGGTCGTTCTCGTCGAGGGCCGGGTCCAGCTTTCCCAGAAGTCGAACCGCGGCGTGGAACTCCTGCCCACGACGGTCTCGGTCGTCTCGCGGTCGGAAAGCCCCCTCCCCCTCGGGATCATCGACAAGGTTCCCACGGAGCTCGACACGCGGTTGAACCACCGGGTGATCGATCTCCGCAAGCCCGAGGTGCGCGGGATCTTCGAGCTGCGCGCCCACATCCTTGCGGGCCTGCGCTCCGCCCTTGCCTCGGAAGGCTTCCTCGAGGTCGAGACCCCGAAGCTCCTCCGTCAGGGCGCGGAGGGCGGCGCGACGCTCTTCGCGGTCGACTACTTCGGCGAGCAGGCCTACCTCGCGCAAAGCCCCCAGCTCTACAAGCAGATGCTCATCTCCTCGGGCTTCGAGCGGGTGTTCGAGATCGCTCCGGCTTTCCGTGCGGAGCCCTCGGACACGGTCCGGCACATCACCGAGTTCACGAGCCTCGATGCCGAGATGGCGTTCCCCGACGGCGCCGAGGCGATCCGCGCCCTTCTCGAGACCGTGGTCCTCCAAGCCCTCGCCCACACGCGAACCGCCCTTGGTCCCTCGGCTTCCGAACGGCTCGCCGCGCCGAGCACCCCCTTCCCGAGGATCCCGTTCGCCGAGGCCGCCGGCTGGCTCGGGCGTTCGGGCCCTCCACGGGATCTCGGTGCCGACGACGAGAAGCGGCTCGCGGAGGTCGTGCAGGAGAAGTTCGGAGCCCCGTACTACTTCCTCACCGAGTTCCCCACGAGCGTGAAGGCGAAGACCTTCTACGCCGAACGCCAGGAGAGCGATCCGTCCCTCACGGGCTACTTCGACCTCTACCACCGCGATCTCGAGCTCGCGAGCGGTGGCCCTCGGGAGCACCGGCTCGACCGCCTGGAGGCGAACCTCCGATCCGCGGGCCTCGATCCCTCAGGCTTCGCGAGCTATCTCGAGGCCTTCCGCTTCGGCATGCCCCCGCACGGGGGCTTCGGCTTCGGCGTGGACCGGCTCGTCAAGGTTCTCGCAGGGCTCCCCAACATCCGGGAGAGCCGGCTCTTCCCCCGGGACCGTTATCGGCTCGAGCCGTAGGGGGATTCGCTCGCATGGCGGTCGTAGGAAGGAGCCTGCCCGCACCGCTCGAGCTCTCGGGGCGTTGGAGCGCCGTCTTCGAGGAGGCGGGCCTCCGCCCGAGGATCCTCGAGCTCGCGGACCGTTTTCCCGAGGAGCGATCCCTCGAGGTCCCGTTCTCGCAGATCGAGGGCGCCGACACCGCCCTCGGCGATCTCCTCCTCGAGCGACCCGAGGACGTCCTGCTGTCCGGCGCGGGCGCGATGCGGGAGCTCATCCCCGTTGCCGGGCCCGAGACGGCGGGTCTCCGGCTTCGGGTAACCGGACTCCCCTCGACGGCGCACCGGCTCATCCGGATGATCCGCGAGGCGGATCTCAATCGTTTCGTCGCGCTCGACGGGATCGTCCGGAAGGCGACGGAAGTTCGCCCCCAGATCAAGGAGGCCGTCTTCGCCTGCTTGGCCTGCGGCACCCAGATCCGGGAGATCCAGGAAGACGGCTCGCTCGTCTTCCGGGAGCCGATCGAATGCCCGACGGCCCAGGGAGGCTGCGGGAAGCCGGCGAGCCGCACGAGGTTCCGGCTCCTCCCCGAACGCTCCACCTACATCGACTCGCAGCGGATCGAGATCCAGGAGAACCCCGAGGCTCTCAAGGGCGGTGCGCACCCGCAGGGCCTCACGGTCCTCCTCACCGAGGACCTCACGGGGAAGGTGATCCCGGGGAACCGGATCGTCGTCAATGGGACGCTCAAGAGCCTCCAGCGTGCCTCCCAGGTGAAGGGCGGGTTCGTCCGGTCGACGACGTTCGACCTCATGGTCTTGGGGAACTCGCTCGAGTACCAGCAGCGGGAGTACGACGAGATTGCGATCTCGGAGGAGGAGGAGCGCGTCATCCTCTCCTTCCGCGGGGACCCGACCATCGTCGACAAGGTGGTCCTTTCGCTCGCGCCGACGATCAAGGGCCTCGAGGAGGAGAAGGAGGCGATCGCCCTCCAGCTCTTCGGCGGGGTCGAGAAGAAGCACCCCGACGGGATCCGCGTCCGCGGCGACATCCACGTGCTCCTCGTCGGGGACCCCGGGACCGCGAAGAGCCAACTCCTCCGGAACGTCGCCGACGTCGCCCCGCGGGGCATCTACACGAGCGGAAAGGGCGCCACGGCCGCCGGGCTTACCGCAGCCGCCGTGAAGGACGACTTCGGCGGCGGACGATGGATGCTCGAAGCCGGGATGCTCGTCCTTTCCGACGGCGGGATCGCGGTGGTCGACGAGCTCGACAAGATGAGCCCCGACGACCGTTCCGCGATGCACGAGGCGCTCGAGCAGCAGACGGTCTCGATCGCCAAGGCCGGCATCACCGCCACCTTGAACGCGCGCTGCCCGGTGCTCGCTGCGGCGAACCCGAAGTGGGGTCGCTTCACCGCGGACCGGACGATCGCCGAGCAGATCGACCTCCCGCCCACGCTCCTCTCCCGGTTCGACGTGATCTACTCGATCCAGGACCACCCCGAGGAGGAGCGGGACCGCTTCCTCGCGAGTCGGATCCTCCTCTCCCACCAGGAGGGCGAAGCACGGGCGGCCTCCCAAGGCTTCGCGCCCACCGTGGCCAGCGGCGGCGCGCCGTTCTCCCCCGACCTCCTCAAGAAATACATCGCCTACGCGCGGCGCAACATCCGCCCGGTCCTCTCGAAGGACGCGCTCTCCACGCTCGAGGAGTTCTATGTGCGCGTCCGCAAGCAGGGCGAGGAGCCGAACTCGCCGGTCCCGATCACGGCGCGCCAGCTCGAGGCGCTCGTCCGCCTGAGCGAGGCGGCCGCGCGGGCACGCCTCTCCCCGGTCGTCTCGAGCGAGGACGCCGACCGGGCCACCCGGATCGTCGAGGGGTACCTGCGGCGCGTCTCCTCGGTCGAAGGGAAGCTCGACATCGACGTCGTCTCCACGGGCGTCTCGCACAGCCAGCGCGAGCGCGTGGAGGTCCTCATGGACATCATGCGGGAGCTTCAGGATGCGAAAGGCGGCACCTTCTCCCTCGACGAGCTGAAAGCGGAGGGGGAGCGGCGGGGCGTCCCGCCGCATCGGACGGACGCGCTGATCCACTCGCTCCGCAACCAAGGCGAGGTCATGGAGAAGCGCCCGGGCCAGTGGCAACTCGTCCGCTTCTAGACCCCGCGGCGACTCCGAAGGGATTTGAAGGGCCGGGCCGGTCGGGGTCCCGGAGAACCCGATGAGCGCGGATGGGGGCATCGTCATGCGGATCCACAGGGTCCGCGCCGAGGTGGTCGTCGCCGCGTGCGACGCCGAGCTCCTCGGACAGCAACTTCCGATCGGCACCGCAGGGCACCGCGTCACCGTCGCGAGCCAGTTCTACGGCGAGCGCTCCGTCAGCCGCCGGGAACTCCTCGACGCGCTCCGTCAGGCGACGATCGCGAACCTCCTCGGGCCGAGGACGGTCGAGGTCGCCGAGGCCGAAGGGTTCGTCGACAAGGGCCAGGCGGGCCGCCTCGGGGGCGTCCCGCACGTCGAGATCTTCACGGTCTTCCACTGACGGCGGCAACGATGGCCGGGGAGTTCTGCGTCGTCTGCGGCCGGTCGGACCGCCCGATCGTCGAGGGGGTCTGCACCGACTGCTTCGCGGAGCGCACCCCGCTCGTGCGCGCGCCGGAACGCCCGACGATCGTCCTCTGCCCCACGTGCGGCGCACGGAAGGTCGGCCAGCACTGGGAGGGCGCGGGCCGACCCCTGCTCCCCGGCGCGGCCGACCTCCTTCCGCTGCTCCTCGCGCATCCGGAGGCATCAATCCGTACCGTCGACT
>JAKIWU010000064.1 GCA_022749905.1 Thermoplasmata archaeon | reverse complement strand
CCTCGAGGGCGCGCGGCCGAGGACCCGCAGATGAAAGGGGAGCGCCGGCGCCGAGTGCGTCAGGGCGCCCAGGCTTGCCGCGTCCGCGCCGACCGATCGATAGGCGGCAACGTTCGAGGGTGTGATGGACCCCGAGACCTCGATCCAGAGAGCGCGGCCGCCGGCGGCGGCACGCGCGGCTCGCGCGATCGAACGAGCGCGGAACGGCCCGGCGTTGTCGATCAGGAGCGCATCGGCCCCGGCCCGAACCGCCTCGAGGGCCCCGGCGCGCGACCGGACCTCGACCTCGATGGTTCTCCGAGGGTGCGCCGACCGCAGGCGAGCGACTGCGTCCCGAATGGAACTCACGGCGAGGTGATTGTTCTTGACGAGGAGCCCCGTCGCAAGGTCGCTACGATGGGGATCGCCGCCCCCATGTCGAATCGCCTGCTTTTCGAGCGCACGGAGACCCGGGAGGGTCTTCCTCGTCCCGAAGATCCTGAGGCGGTCGCCGGCCCGAGTTCGCGCGGAGGCCGTCGCGCTCGCAACCCCGGAAAGGTGCATCAGGAAATTGAGCAGCGTCCTTTCGATGGCAAGGATCCGTCGAAGGTCTCCCGAGAGTTCGAGAACGGGGGTTCCGGGGCGCACCCGTGCTCCATCCTTCCGCAGGGTCCTCGCCTCGAGACCTACGATCCGCGCGAGGGCGAGGGCCGCGTCCATTCCTGAGAGGCGACCGTGCCCTTCCGCCGTGACCCGCGCCCGCGCGCGCCGAGCCCCCGGAAGGATCGCGCGCGTGGTGTGATCCTGATCGACGCGATCCTCCGCGAGCGCGCGAACGAGGAGCGCGCGGGTGCCCGGGGGCAGCGTGGAGCCGGTGGGTCCACGGACCCGGACCACCGGACGCCTCACGAGGCGATCGGGCGATTCGGGACAAACGGGAGCTTCGTCACGACGGCCGGGACCTTCCGTCCGCGGAGATCGATCTCGAGGGCGGTTCCCACCGTGCCGAGGGGTGCGGGGAGGTAGGCGAGCGCGATCCCATGGTGCAGGGTGGGCGAGAGGCCACCGCTCGTCACTGCGGCGATGACCTTCCCGTCGTGGAGAACCGGGGAGCCGTGGCGCGGGATCGCTGAGGGTTCGGACGTCGAGAGACCGGCGAGGCGCGCCGGGACGCCGGCCTTCTGCTGAGCGAGGAGCGCGTCCCGACCGACGAACGGGTGGTCGAGCTCGACGAACCGCTCCTGGGCGGCCTCGAACGGCGTCCGGTCGAGGTGGAAATCGACGCCCGAGAGGAGGTAGCCTTTCTCGAGCCTGAGGGAGTCCCGGGCGCCGAGCCCCGTGGGTCGGACCCCGGCTGCCACGAGACGGTCCGCGAACTCGACCGCCCGCTCCGCCCGGACGAACAGCTCCGCACCCGCCTCGCCCGTGTAGCCCGTCCGGCTCACGAGGACGCCCGTCTCGAGATCCCGGATGAGGTCGCCCGGGGTGGCGGCGTCGGTCGGTCCCTCCGTCGATGGACGCGCGCCGAGGAGACGCGAGCGGTAGAACGGGATCTCGCTGATCCGCCAACCGAATTGGGATTCGAGGATCTCGGGTGCCTTCGGGCCCTGGACGGCGAGGATCGCGATCGCACCATTGTGGCGGACGACCACCGTGTCGGGGCGGCGGTGCTGGCGCAGGAGATCGTACACCGCGGGTGCGGTGCCGGCGTTCGGGACCACGAGGTAGGACGGCGTGGCCTCTCCGCCCGGGTCGAGCCGGGTCACGAGGAGATCGTCGAAGATCCGCCCGTCCATGCCCAGGAGAAAGGTGTACCGAACCTGTCCCGGAGCGATCTTCGCCACGTTCGCCGTGGTCCTGCGGGCGAGGAGCGCGGTCGCGCTCGTCCCGCGCACCGTGAGAATGCCCATGTGCGAGACGTCGAAGAGACCGGCGGAATCCCGGACGGCCGCGTGCTCGTCGAGGATGCTCTCGTAGTAGAGCGGCATCTCCCACCCCCCGAACGGGACAAGGTGCGCCCTGTGCGCAAGATGGAAGGCGTGGAGCGGCGTCCGCAGGAGCGGGGGGGCCTCCGTCGTCATGTCACGAGCTCCGCCAGACGGCCCGTCGTGATCGCGCGGCGGATTTCGACCGCGATGCGCCGCCCCGTGCTCATCGGGGTCCTCCAGAGCGCGTTCCCGTACGGATGGCCGAGCCCGAGATGGATATTGGTTCCGCCCCCGATGCGGGCGGCGACGTCGAACACCGTGGGCCGTCCCTCGGGGTCGATGCAGGTCTGCAGGCAGAACGGCCCGAGGATCCCGGGCGGATAGCGGGCGCGCGCGGCGTCGACGAACTTCTCCCCCATGGCGAACGCCGCCTCGAGGAGCGACTCGCGCACCGTCAGCGTCCCATGTCCCACGACGGTGTACTCCGGGATCCGCTCGTTCTCTGCCATCTCGAGTTGCTGGCTCGCGGGCAGACGGACGAGCCCGTCGAGCGAGCTCTCCCGGCGCTCGTCCACACCGAGGAGCTCGAGGGCGTCCTCCCGCGGCGCGAGCGGGGAGAAGAAGAAGTTGAAGTTGAAGACCGGCCCGAGGACGTACCGCTCGATCCGAGCCCCGGCGAGGTCGGCCGGCGCGACGACGCCGCGGTCGATGAGCGCGCGGCTCTTGCGCTCGTACTCGGAACGCGAGGCCGCGGTGAAGAAGCCGCGCTCGAGCCGCCGCGTCGCGTGGGGGAGTTTGACGATCACGAGGGAGCGGATCGCCTCGGGGCCGTCGATGCGCTCGGGGATGGGGATGCCGGCCGATTCGAGAAGCGCGTAGTAGTTCTCCCGCTCGCTGCGCTCCTCGATCCGCAGCAGCGCCCGCGAACCGACAAGCGGCACGCGAAGGCGTCCTTCGAGGGCGTCGAGCGGAACGTAGGAGCTCAGGGCGCGGTTCGGTACGAGCAGCACGTGCTCGGCGCGCAGGCGCTCCTGCACCGTCTCGTCGAGGATCGCGGCGAACGATGGGTAGCTCCAGACTTCGTCCACGCACCCCCGTTCGAGGCGGCCGGCGGCATCGCGATGCGCCCGGTAGTACCGCGCGTAGGTGGCGTCGCGGCCGTTCTGGGCCACCACGACGGTCCGGAACCCCTCCGTAGCCGCCCCGTCGGCGATGTCGAGCGCGGAGTGCGATCCGATCGCCCCAATGTGGGGCTCGGTTCCGTACCCTTCGAGGGTACGGTGGATCGACTCCGACGGGATCATGCTCGCGCGGGGCCCTCAAGGCGCTTAAGCGCTCGGACGACGCGCTCGGCGGTCAGAGGTAGTTCGAACACGCGGGCCCCTGTCGCAGCCGCGACGGCGTTCGCGACCGCGGCAGGCACGGCGATGACCGGGGGTTCGCCGAGTCCCTTCGCTCCGAATGGGCCGGCCCCGAGGAACCCTTCGATGGGCACGACCTCGATGCTGGGAACCTCACCGAGGGTGGGGATCCGGTAATCGAGGAGCCCCGGATTCAAGAGTCGACCGTCGGAGGACCAGAGGGCTTCCTCGGTGAGCGCCTCCCCGAGCCCCATCGCGACGCCCCCCTCGATCTGCGCGACGGCCATGGGACGATCGACCACGACGCCGACATCGTGGAAGGCGGCCGACCGCACGACGCGCACCGCCCCAGTCTCGGGGTCAACGTTGACCTCACACGCATGGACGGCAGCCGTGAAATCCGAGTACGGGTAGAACGTGCCGTCGAGGACCCGGGACTCATCGATGGTGCCGGGTGTACCGAAGTGCCGTCCCCCGACGAGCAGGCCGCCTGCTGTCCGCTCCGTGTCCGTAAGCAGGGTTTCGAGGCCTCGGAGCCCCTTGTTCGTGAGTACCGCGATCCGTCCCTCTGCGAATTCGAGACGGACCGGTGGAGTGCCGAGACGCTCGCCGAGGATTCCGAGCAGGGTTTTCGCTGCCTTCTCAACGGCCTGGCCGAGGGCACCGACGGTCCGGCTCCCGAACACGCCCGTGTCATAGGGCGCGGTCGAGGTGTCCGAGTAGGCGACCCGTATGGATTCCGCGGGGAGCCCGGTGACGCGTTCGGCGACCGCGACGAGACCGCGGATCACACTGCCACTTCCGATCTCCCGCTCTCCCTGCTCGATGACGAGCTCACGTTCGGAGAGGCGGAGCCTCGTCTCGCCGCCGGCTCCCGTGCCGGTCGACCAGAACCCGAGAGCGACCCCGATCCCGTGGCCCGCCGGGGCGTCTGTCCTCCAGGCGGCGATCCTCGCGCGGGCGGCCTCGAGCGCGGCGCGCGCGCCGAACGGTCCGACACGTTGGCCGAACTGGGTCGGATCCCCCTCGGCCCAGACGTGCTCGAGGCGGAAGGCGATCGGGTCAACGGCGAGGCGCCGTGCGAGCTCGTCCATGTGGGATTCCAGAGCGAACACGCATTGGGGCGCGAACGGGGCCCGGTGCGGTCCGAACGGGGGCTTGTTCGTCCGGACGGCGTACCCCTCCATCTCGAAGGCCGGGATCTTGTACGGCCCGAGGAGGAAGCCGATCGAGTACCCCGTCGCGAAGTCCCGGCCCGGAAGCGACGCGCCGGAATCGAGGAGCAGGCGGACCCGTCGTGCCTCGATCCGGCGGCCCGACACGGCCGTCTCGATCCGGATGATCGAGGGTAGGGTCGATCGGCCCAGCAGGAACTCCTCACGGTAGCCGAACCCGAGGCGGACGGGTCGTCCTGCCGCCGCGGCGAGGAGGAGGGCATACGGCTCGAGGAACGCTGCGCCCTTGCCCCCGAAACCTCCGCCGACCCAGGTGCCTTCGACGACGAGGTCCGCCTCCCGGATCCCGAGGATCTCCGCCGCGTCTTCCCGCACGCCGAACGGGGTCTGGGTCGTCGTCGTGACGTGCCAAACGCCTCCGTCGACCCGGGCGACGCAGGCATGCGGTTCGATGGCGACCTGGTGGATCCCCGAGGTTCGATACGTCTCCGTGAGGACGAGGTCCGCCGATCGGAAGGCTCCGTCCGGATCGCCGTGTCGCGCGTGGACGTGGGCGATGATGCCCTCCGAACGCGCCGCCTCGGGTCCCGGCCATTCCGGAAAGCGGGTCTCGAGGTCGATGAGCGCCGGAAGTTCCTCGATGTCGGCTCGAACCGCATCCGCGGCGGCGCGCGCTTCGGAGGCCGTTCGAGCGGCGACCGCAGCGATCGGCTGGTTCCGGTACATCACCTCTGTGCGCGGGAACACCGGCCGGTTCCGGTCGCCTCCGCCGGGGAGAAGCCGGTCGAGATCGTCCGGACCGACCGCTGCCGCGACGCCGGGCATCGACCGGACGCCAGACAGCGGGACGCGCCGGATCCGCCCGTGCGCGACGGGCGCGTAAACGAGCGCGCCCCAGAGCATCCCGGGGACCTCGACGTCGGTGCCGAACTCCGCTCGTCCCTCGAGCTTCGCCGGGCCGTCCGATCGCGTCACCGCAGCTCGTCCCCGAGGGCGCCGATCGCCCGGATGATCGATCGGTACCCGGTGCAGCGGCACAAGTTGCCTTCGAGTTCGTCGACGAGGTTCGACGTTCGGTGCGTCGAGCCCTCCTCCTGCAACAGCCCCGTGAGAGCCATGACGAAACCGGGAGTGCAGTAGCCGCATTGCAGCGCGGGCTCCGCGCCGAAGGCTGTGAGCACGTTCGGCCCCGCCGGTTCCCCCCGAACCCCCTCGATCGTGGTGATCCGCGTGCCCTCGACCTCGCGGGTGAGGGTAAGGCAAGAGAGCGTCGACTCCCCATCGACGAGCACGGTGCATGCCCCGCAATCGCCGGTTCGGCAGCCCTCCTTCGTCCCCTTCAGTCCGAGGCGCCATCGCAGGGTGTCGAGGAGCCGCTCTGCGTCGTCAAGATCGGAACGTTCGAGGTCCGTACCGTTCACTGTCAGGCGGATCGGCTGGCTCACGACGGTGCCTCCGGAGGGATCGCCTTGTCGAGGGCCCGCCGCACGAGGACCGAGACGAGCAGATGCCGGTACGCCTCGCTCGCTCGTCGGTCCGTGGCGAACGCGACGCCTTCCGATGCCGCCTCCGCCGCACGCGTGATCTCCTCCGCCTTCGGGCGGAGGCGCGTGAGGTGACGCTCTGCCGACGGGGAGCGGATCGGGCGAGGCACGACCCCCCCGAGAGCCACGTTCCAGTGGCCAGCCCCAGGCACTCGAGCGACCGCGACGCCCACCTGCGAGATGTCCTTCGCCGGACGAACGCGCTGCCAGACGTACGCCGAGGGGGCCGGATACGGCACCGAAACCGATTCGATGAGTTCCCCCGGTGCGAGGTCGACGGATCGCGATCCTCGAAGGAAGTCGTCGAGCGAGCTCGCGCGCGATCCGTACGCGCCCACGATGTGCACGGTCGCCTCGAGCGCGAGCAGGACGGGGAGCAGGTCGGACGCCGGAGAGGCCCGAACGAGGTTCCCGCCCATCGTCGCGCGGTGTCGCAGCGGGACGCCTCCGACGGCGTGGACCGACTGATAGAGCCCGGGCAGATCGACGGCCACCCTCGGGTCGAGCTCGATCCTTCGGAGCGGAAGCGTGCTCCCGACGACGAGACGGCCGCCCGCGCGCGTGAGGTGCTTCCACGGGAGCCCGTTGAGGGAGACGACGCGGTCTGCGGCGATGCGTTGGTTGTCGAAATCGAGCAAGAGGTCCGTGCCGCCGGCGATCGCGACGCTGCCGGGCGTTCCGACGGCGCGCAGGGCCGCCTCGACCGAGGTCGGTTGGACGAACGAGAAGGTCACGGGCGGCCGAGCGAGGGCGTGCGAGTTAGCTTTTCCATCCGTCGCCACCGAGGCGAGATATACGCGCACCTCTCTCGGGCCACCGAGCGATGCCTTTCGAGCTCGCGGTCCGCTACAGCACCCCACTGACGCCGGTCCACGACACGGACGAAGTGCTCACCGAATTCCTCCGACTCGTCGGATATCTTCCCGAACACGACGACGGCCGGGCCGGCGAGGGCCCCTCCCGGGAGAGCCTCGCCTATCGTCTCGTGCGCGAATGCCTGCTCAAGGACCCCGCCCGACCGTGGTACGCCGAGGAGCTCGCTGCCGTCCTCAAGTCCTCGAAGCCGTCGGTCTACCGTCACATTAACAAGCTGAAGTCCCTCGACCTCCTCGAGGATGTCTCGGGAAACGAAGCGACGAAGGGCCGGAAAGGCTACCGCCTCCGGTATGGGAACCTCTCCCGTGCCTGGGACTTCACCGAGGCGAACGCTCAGAACGCGCTCCGACGCTACCGGGAGACCGTGAACCACTTGCAAGGACTGCTCGACCACGACAGCGAGGCACGGGTCAACATGCCCGTCACCCCAAAATCCGCGCGGGCGAAGGCGGGGAGCGGCTGATGGCGGAAACGGGGTCTGCGAAGAAGCCGTCGATCGTGCTCACCGTCGGGTCGAAGGTCTCCGTCCGCTCGGCCGGGGGGCAGGAGGACGTGTTCGTCTCCGACGGGATGTTCCGAGGCCTCGTCTCCATCGGGGGGGACAACTCGCTCGCGATCGAGCTCGACGGGAAGGTGAAGGGGGAGAAAGGCCGGGTGCGCCTGATCCCCCTGAACGCCGTCCTCTCCCTCGACGTCCTCCAGGCGGTCAAGCCCGAAGAAGAGAAGCGGACCGAGCCCGCTGCTGCCGGGTACTTCCGCTAGCCGAACGGACCGCGCGGGGCCGCCGCCGGACGGGCTTGCTGGGAGTTTCGCCCCGACGG
>JAKIWU010000063.1 GCA_022749905.1 Thermoplasmata archaeon | reverse complement strand
GTACATCCCTCTCGGCATGACGCCCGAGACGGCCGCGGAGGCTCGCGCTCGAGACCCCGCCCAGTATCTTTCGAGGGTGCGCGCCTCGCTTGCCGTCGAGGCGAACGCGATCCTCGACCTTCAGGGAAAAGGCGCGAAGGCGTTCGACTACGGGAACAACTTCCGGACGCAGGCGCGCGACTCCGGCGTGCTCCGCGCCTTCGAGATCCCCGGCTACGTACCGAAGTACATTCGTCCATTGTTCGAGGTAGGAAGCGGACCGTTCCGCTGGGTCGCCCTTAGCGGCGCCGAGGAGGACATCCGTCGGATCGATCGCATGCTCCTGCGCGACTTCGCCGAGAATGCGCCGTTGTGCCGATGGATCCGTGTCGCTGCGGAGCGAGTCCGGTTCCAGGGGCTTCCGGCGCGGATCTGCTACATGGGATATGGGGAACGCGAGCGGTTCGGCCACCTCGTCAACGACCTCGTGCGCTCCGGAGAGCTCGAAGCTCCCATCGCCATCGGCAGGGATCATCACGATTCTGGAAGCGTGGCAAGTCCGTTCCGGGAAACCGAGGGGATGCTCGACGGCTCGGATGCGATCGCGGACTGGCCGATCCTGAACGCGCTCCTCAGCACCGCTGGCGGAGCCACGTGGGTCTCCGTCCATCACGGTGGTGGTGTCGGCATCGGCAACTCGATCCACGCCGGTCTCGTCGTCGTGGCAGACGGCTCGGACCGGGCGGACCGCGTCCTCGCTCGCGTGCTCAATAACGACCCCGGCCTTGGGGTGATCCGTCACGCGAGCGCCGGCTACCCGGAGTCCGTCGCCCTCGCGTCGAGTTCCGGATTCCGCGTCCGGTACGTCCGGGGATCGGGCGCGCGCGCCCCGGCCCAGGCACCAACTCGGACGCCGGCGAGGAAGAGGGTGCGAGACCGTAGCAAGGGGTCCAGCCGGTAGCACGGCATCTCAGACATCCGTTCATATCGCGCAGCGCCGCCACAGGGACACAGGCGGCCCTCGGCCGCACAGAAGGAGGCGACGAAACCGATGAACGCACGAGCACGAGCAGCGACGATCGCGACCATGCTGGGGATGGCCCTTCTCGTCCTGCCCTCCCTCGCCGCCCCGGTGGGGGCGACCCCGACCACCGGCCCGGGAGCCCCCCAGCAGTGGGCATACGGCGCCAAGGTCTGGGAGAACCACTCGGCGGTGGGCCAGTTCGGCCAGTACAACTCGAGCGCCTTCTTCGGCTGGGATGTCGTGATCAACCTGACGAACACCTCGGCGACGACGGTCGAGATCCACGGCGTGCGCACGGTGGCACTGCACTACGATGTGCGCTACTGCCGGCCGAACTGCACGAGTCCGAACGCCACCGCCACGATGAGCGTGCGGGCTTGGCAGCAGGATTCCGCGTACGTGAACCTCACCTCGACGGCGACGGTCTACGTCCACGGTGCGAACAACTCGAGCGTCGCGGCGAGCGCGCTCGGGCTCGCGAACGCGAGCGCCTCCGGACGGGGGAACCTCTCGGAGTCGTACAAGATCCTCCGCGGCACCACCACGCTTGCCTCCGGACGGTTGCTGGTCGCGCGAGCGTCCCACCTCACGGTGGACTTCTCGCCGGCGCTCGGACTCGTGCCTTGGAACCTGAGTTCGGGCGAGATCTGGAACGCATCGAGCGCGTTCACCGCCTTGGGCGGCTGGAACGACTCGTACAGCTACCTCAACACCGTGCACGGTGTGACGTCGACGGGCTCGGGCAATGCGTCCGGGGCTGTGAGCCACGCGGGCCAGGTCGACCTCCGCGGCGCCGATCGGGGGAGCTACACGTTGCGTAACGGACGCAACGTGACCGTGATCGTCCTCGCCGTGAGCGGTCCGTTCGAGCTCAGGGACGGGTTCTTCCTCGCCCCCGCCGGATCGGATCTCTTCGGGGGCGCTACCTCCGATTGGGCCGTCCGAGCGTACGGTGACGCCGTGGTCTCCACGGCGACACTCGACGTCGCCCGGGACTCTGCGCACGGCGCGCCGGTCGTCCTCGCAGCCTCCGCGCAGTACTCGGCCCAAGCGACGCCGCTCGGAGCCTCGACGGTCAGTTCGGGCACGGGCGTTGGAACCGAGAGCGCCCCGCCCTCCTCAGGTGCGATGGTCCAGGCACAGCCGGAGTCGGTGCCGGTCGCGCAGGCAAACGCGCAATGCGCCGTCGTAGGATGCAGTCCGAGCACGGTCGCGCCCTCCAGCGCGTCGAGCTTCGGGCTGGCCCTCCTCGTCGGTGGCGTCGCTGCGAGCGCGCTCGGAATCGCCCTGGTGCTTCGATCCCGCCCGAAGCCTCCGGCCAAGACCGCGCCCTCCTCACCGATGGTGGGGACGGGCCCGTCGTCGTGACGTCGGCCCGGCTACGTCAGAGCGGGCCGGGGGGCGAACCCCCCGGCCAACCCCTTCCTCTCCCCTCGCGTCGAGGCCACGCGCGCTAGGGTGCCGATCGCGTTCGATTCGAACGAATCGCGCGATCCAGGATCCGACGATCGGACTCGTAGCGGACCATGTCTCGGGCGCTCGTGGGGGTCGCCCAATGAAAGCGATCGAACAGGGGTTCGGGATGCGCCTCCCGTTCCTCGGTCCGGGCGAGCCAGTAGACTACGGACTTGAGAACGTTCGTGCCCTTGCGCGGATTGAAGAACCGGTACGACACCTCGTCGAGCTCGTGCTCGAGGTGGACCTGGGTGAGCCCCGTCTCCTCGCGGACCTCGCGGAGGGCCGTCTGCTCGAGGGACTCCCCGCTCTCGACGTGACCCTTCGGAAAGCACCAGCGGTCCTCCGCAGCGAGATGCAAGAGAAGCACCTCGCCCGAGGGTACGTGGAACACGACGGCGCCGGCGGCGCGCTCGCGCACGGAGGGCCGATCCGGTTTGTAGGCCTCGACTCCACGCTTCACGAACGCACGCTCGGTCGGTTCCTGCGGTCGACCCCCGGTGGGAAAACCCCGAGTCTTCGGTCGGGAGCGTTCCTCGGTTAAGGGGGTTCGGGTCCCGTGCCTCGCCGACGTCGCATTCTAAAAGGAGGTCCCGTATCGTCGTCCCCGATGCTGGAGCCCGGGGAGGAATACCACGATCTCGCAACCCTCATCCGGCGCAAAGCGGCCAAGAACGGATCGAAACCGGCGATCCGCGTCGCGGGGGGGTCCCTCTCGTACGCCGAGCTCGATGATCGCACGAACCGCATCGCAGCCGGGCTCGCACGCGCGGGGTTCCACGCCGGGGACCGCCTCGCGACGCTCCTGTTCAATGGGACCGACTTCCTCGAGCTCTGGTTCGCTTCGGCGAAGCTCGGCGTGACGTTCGTCCCGCTGAACACCGCGTTGAAGGGAGAGCTCCTGCGCTACGAGCTCGCCGACGCGGCCCCACGCGGCCTCGTGGTCGACACGCGTCTCATGGCGACCTACGCGAGCGTGCGCGCCTCGCTCCCCCCGACGAGCGTGTGGGAGGCCGGCGCAGCCGCTGCCTTGGGCCCCCCCAGCTCCGGCGCAGCCCCCGTGCAGGAACTCGGGGAAGCCCCGCCGCTCGACTCGAGCGTTGCCCCGAAGCCGTCCGATGCCGCCGCCATCCTCTACACGAGCGGCACGACCGGTCCGCCGAAGGGCGCGATCATCCCGCATGAGCAGATGCTCGCAACCGCGCTCGAGGTCGCGGCACGGAGCCGCCTCGCTCCGGATGCTGTGCTGTTCACGGGCCTGCCGCTCTTCCACTGCAACGCCCAGGAGATGACGACGCTGCCGGCCCTCCTCTATGACCTGAGCGCAGCGTTCGACGAGCGCTTCCATGCGAGCTCCTACTGGGAAACCGCGCGAGGCTTCGGGGCGACCCACGTTTCCCTCCTCATCTCGATGATCAACGTGTTGTACAAACAGCCGGGGAAGGCGAGCGACCGGGGCCACGGGGTCCGTGTCGCCCTGACCGCCGGGACCACTGCGTCGGTCTGGCCCGAATTCGAGCAGCGCTTCGGCCTCTCGATCCTCGAGCTCTACGGCATGACTGAGTGCGGTTGCACCACGCTGATGAACCCGCCCGACGCGGTCCGCGTCGGCTCGGTGGGGACCCCCCTCGGGTTCGTGGACGCCGACGTGGTCGATGACGACGATCGACCCGTCCCCGTCGAGACGCGAGGAGAACTCGTCGTTCGGCCACGGCGCGCCTCGACGATGTTCTCGGGCTACCTCAACAAGCCCGAGGAGACGCGGCACGCCTGGAAGAACGCTTGGTTCCACACGGGAGACTACGTGCGCAAGGACGCGGACGGCTACTACTACTTCATCGACCGGAAGAAGGACGTCATCCGCCGCCGTGGGGAAAATCTCGCCCCGCACGACGTCGAGAGCGCTCTCAACCGCCACCCCGCGGTGTTTGAGAGCGTCGTGGTCGGCGTTCCCTCGCCGCTCGGGGAGGAGGACGTGAAGGCGTTCGTCCAGCTGAAGCCCGGCGCAACGGCGTCGCCGAGCGAGCTCTTTCAGTTCTGCATCGCGGAGCTCCCGTACTTCATGGTGCCCCGGTACCTCGAATTCCTCGAGGAGATCCCGAAGACGGCGAATCAAAAGGCTCAGCGGTTCGTCCTGCGCCAACGACCCCCGGGAACGGTCCACGATCGCGAGGCGCTAGGAATCCGTGTCGCGAAACCGTGAGGCGCCGCTCCCCAGCGGGACGATCGTCCTCCTGGATACGAATGCGTTGTTCCTTCCCTTCTCCTCCCCGCTCCGGATCGAGCCGGAGGTCTGGGCTGCGATCGGCCGGGGCCAGATCGCCGTGCCATCCTCCGTCCTCGGGGAGGTGGCGGGGCTCGAACGGAGGGGCGTGTGGAACGCGGCCGCTGCTCTTGCGCTCGCCCGACGCCTCCCCGTGGTGAGGACGCGCCTCCGAGGCGACGCGGGCGTTCTGGACGCGGCCCACCGTAGCTCGGCCTGGGTGCTGACGGCCGACCGAGCGCTGCAACGCCACCTTCGGGCGTCGGGGGTTCCGGTCCTCGCCCCGCGGGGACGCCACGGCCTCCTCGCGCTCCGCGCCTCGCCTCCGGGTATTGTTATCAACGCTCGCCCGCTCGATTCCGCCGGTACTCAGCGGGGGCGCGACCATGACCGACGCGGACCTGATGCTCGACATCCCGAACCCCGAGTTCGGGAGCGGCATCATCGGCGTCTGTGATGTTTGCGGTCGTCGCCAGGCGGTGATCGTCCTCGCAAAGGAGCGGTTCAAGCTCTGTGTCATCGATTTTCTCAACAAGACCTGGGGTGCTAGCACGGCGTCTCCGGGCGTTCCCCTTCCCCCCTACAGGAGCGAGCGCGTCGCCTTCGCGACCTCGGCCGTCGCGTCCGGCTCCGCACCCGGGATCCTTCTCCGCCCCACGAAGGTTGTCCGGCACCCGGTGGTCCTCGTCACGCCCGACACGTATGGCCTGACGACCACCGTCCTCGAGGCCGGGATCCGCCTCGCTCGCGAAGGGTACGAGGTGCTGCTCCCCGACCTCGATCGCGCGAAGCTCGTCGGGCCCGGACTCCACGCGACCCTCGGATTGCGAGCGCGCGGCGGCATCGATCTGAGCACACCGGCGGTGGAGAAGCTGACCAACCTGTACGCCGACGCGCTCGCATTCCTCCGAGGAGGCGCGATGGCGAATCCGGACAAGGCCGCGATTCTCGGGATTTCACGGGGGGGCGCGCTCGCCCTCGCAGTCGCGGCACGGGAGCAGAAGCTCTCGGCGCTGGCACTTGCATACCCGGTCCCCGTCCGACCCGTGGAGATCGGTCGCCTCCTCTCCTCGCCCACCCTCGTCCTCGTCGGCCGACGAGACCGCCTGGGACTCCGAGCGGCTCGGCAGCTCCTGGCTTCGGCCCCGGCGGGCCGGATCCTCCAGGTGGACGCCGGCAAGGTGCGGCATCACTTCCTCTCTCGGGACCTGAGGGCGTACCGGCTTGCAGAATCGGAAGCCGGCTGGGCTCAGATCCTGACCTTCTTGCGCGCGCAGCTCCTTCCCGCCCCTCCGAAGCCACCGACCCCTCCCACAGCTTCTCCTGCGCTCCCCCCGCGCCCTGCCTCGCCTCCCGCAGCCATCATCTCGAGTCCGCAGCCCGTACCTCCCGCGCCCGTGCCCCCGGCGGTGACCACGGCCTGAACGACCCGCGGGCCCGCGCCGCGGCCACCAACCATTATGTCCCCGGGACCGTAGCCGGAATCGCGCGGGGATAGCCCAGCCCGGTAAGGCGCTGGATTGCTAATCCAGTGGTGGTTTCACCTCGGGGGTTCAAAGGGGCGTCGGGACCGACCGGAGCCCGGAGACTCCCCCTCCCCGCGTCCCTACCGAACGGGATTCGGTTCGCTCTCAAGGCGGGCGAGGTACCGGCCGTCGCGGAGCTCGAGTCCTACGACCGAGCCCGGTTCGGGCAGGTCGCCCTCGACGAGTGCAAGGATCCGGACATCTTCCGCTGCCGCGACGAGCGCGAGCCGATGGGGCGCCTTCCAGCCCGCAGCGGGAGCCATGAGCTCGGTCGAAGCAAGAACAAAACCGCGCGGTGGGATGGTTTGCGGGGAGATCTCCGAAGATCCGCAGAAGGGGCATCCGCCCTCCCGCGGCACGAACCGACCGTGGCAACTCTCACACCGAGAGACGGTGAGGGAGCCCTCCACGGCGCTCACGACGCTTCTCCCCGGCCCAAGATCGTCACGAAGTTGTGACTGCCGAGGCCGCCGATCGACTGCGCAAGACCGACCTTGGGGGGCTTCGGGAGCTGCATCGCCCCCGCCTCGTTGGCAAGCTGCCGCGCGAGCTCGGCGATCTGGACAATGCCCGACGCTCCGACCGGGTGACCCCGTCCGAGAAGTCCCCCCGAGGGATTGATCGGAAGCTCTCCGTCCCGCGCCGTGCGACCGGACCGAAACCACTCCGGAGCGTGGCCGGGATCACAGGCGCCCACATCCTCGAGATCGATGAACGCGAAGGGTGCGAACGCGTCATGGAGCTCAGCACAGGAGACCGCTCGAGGTCCGAGCTTCGCCATTTCGAACGCGCGCTGCGCAGCGATGCGCGTGGCACGAAAGGTCGTGAGGTCCGCGCGGTCGACGAGCGACAGCTGGTCGACCGACTGGCCGAGCCCGAGGAGGTTCACGCGTCCCCGGCCACGCTCGAGGACCACGGCCGCGGCCCCGTCGCTCATGGCCGAGCAGTGCAGGAGTCGCAACGGGAGCGCGATCGGGCGGCTCGACCGCACCTCCTCGGGACGGACCGGTGTGGGGAATTGTGCGTTGGGGTTCCGGGAGGCCGCTTCTCGGTCCTGCACCGTGACGAGATCGAGGGCTTCCTCGGGGACATGGAACTGCGAAAGATACTTCTGGCCGATGATCGCCGCGAGCGCCGGCATCGTCGCTCCGATCGCCGCTTCGGAGGGCGCGAGCGAACGCGCGAGCGCTGCGGCGACCTCCTCGTTGGGCCGGGCCGTCATCTTCTCCCCCGCCACCACGAGCGCTCGACGATACGGTCCGCTCGCCACCGCGAGCGCGGCGGAATGCACCGCCGCGGCGCCGGTCGCGCTCGCGGATTCGATCCGGTACCCCGCGATCGATTCGAGACCCAGGAGATCGCCGAGGCGCGCGACCAGGTTCCCCGTTCCGCCGAGTTCGCCCGCGGACATGCTCCCAACGATGAGGAGATCGACCGCCTTCCGCCCGAGGGGGCCGAGCGCCGCGGCACCGGCCTCGGCG
>JAKIWU010000062.1 GCA_022749905.1 Thermoplasmata archaeon | reverse complement strand
CGCGCTCGAGGGAGCGCCGTACGAGCAAGGATCCCCCCAGCTCCGCGAGCAGCCGCCCTCCAAACGCGACCTCTTCCGACTCGGTGAGTCCCGAGAGCCCCACGTCCGCGCGTCGGACCTCCTCCGGGAGCCCGTGGAGCACCGAGCGAACAAGACTAAGGGCCCGCATGGGTCCGTCGCTCCCCGTTTCCACATGCACGTGGGCGAACGCCCGTCCCCCGCGAACCGAGTAGAACACGAGGCCCGGAGCGCCCCCCTCCGGGGGATAGTACCATCCCGAGAGGCGTCCGGACTTGAGATCGTGGGCCGCCTCCTCCGCCCACGAGGCGGCGAGGAACTCCCCCCGTCGGGTGAGCTCCTGGCGGAGCCGGTGGGTCCTCTCGAGGAGCTCGTCCGAGGGCGCCTCGGTCGCGGGGCGTGGGAGGGGTGTCGACACGGTCCCGGCCGCCCTAGGCGAGCTCGGCGACGTCCTTGCGGAGGATCTGGGCGATGTCGGGTGCGACGGAGGCCTTCTCCGCCGGATTCTGGAGCGTGTCGGTCGAGTAGAGGTCGTCGGTGACGGCCTTGATGCGCTCGAACGCGTCCTTTAGGAAGAGCCCGTGGGTGCACGCGGCGGCGGTCGCCCCCACCTTGTGGCGCCGCAGCAGCTTCGCGGCCTCCACGATCGTTCCCCCCGTGGAGATGACGTCGTCCACGATCACGATGTGCTTGCCTTCGAGCTCGATCGGGCTTGCCGAAGGGAGCATGAGCTCGACGCGATCGGAGTCGATCCGTTTCTTCTCGAGAGCCATCCACGGTTTCTCGAGGAGGAGCGCCATCCGCCGGACCCGATCGGTCCCGCCCTTGTCCGGCGAGACGAGGAGGTCCACCGGCCGTTCGCGCAGGAGGCGGGCGATCGCGGGGATGCCGCTCGCCTCGAACGCGGGCTTCGTGAAGCTCTGGAGCGTCGCGGCGGAGTGCATGTCGACCGTAACGACCGCATCAGCCGAGAGCTCGAGATGGCGCGTCATGCATCGGGCGCTCACGGGCTCGCCCGGGTAGAAGGACCGGTCCTGACGTGCGTACCCGAAGTACGGCACGACGACGGTGAGGCGACGGGCTCCCGCCTCCCGAATGGCGTCCTCGAGCAGGAGGAGCTCGACGACGTCCTGGTCGGTCCGTGTCGACTGCACGAGCACGACGTCCTCGCCCGCGAGTCGGCCCCCGACTCGCACGTAGAGCTCACCGTCGGGGAACCGCTTGACGAACGGGATCGCGAACGGGGCGTTGCCGAGTTCCCGGGAGATCCGCTCGGCGAGAGCGGTCGAGGCCTGCCCACCGATGACGTGCACGAAACCCCTCGTGCGCGAGGACGAAGGCGCGCGGAAAAACCTTTGCCAGAAAACTGGGGCGGAGGTCTCAGGATCCGTCGGGTCAATGCGGGGCGGAGGAGGTCTCGGACGCCGCCCCGGTCGGCACGACGCCCCCGGGCCGGTCCTCGCGTGGCGTACCAGGCCGCCGCACCGTCGTCTGGTGCACGATCACGACCTCCCCCTCGCGGTGTTCCTGGCCGCGGAGGAGCGAGAAGAGGGCCGCGATCAGCACGAGTGCGGCGGAGACTCGGAAAGCAAGTCCCATCCCATCGAGGAACGCTCGGTCCAGCTGCGACGCGGTCAGCCCGATCCGGGCGAGGCCGGTCGGCGTGAAACTCCCTCCGAACAGCGTGGCCGCGGTGCCGCTGGGGAGGTTGGACGTGAGGACGATGAGTCCGACGGCGAAGCTGAGGGCCATGGAGGAGTTCCGCAGGGTCATCATCACGCCCGAGGCGACGCCGTAGCGGGCCCGGGGGGCCCCCGCCATGATCGAGGAGGTGTTCGCCGGGAAGAAGAGGCCGCCCCCGACGCCCATCACCGCCTCCCATCCAGCGACCGTCCAGAGGGAGGTTCCCGTGGCGAGGGTCGAGAACCCGAGGAGCGCGGCAGCTTGGACGGCGAGTCCCACGGTCGAGATCACGCGCGCGCCATACCGATCCGAGAGTCGGCCCCCGAGCGGGCCGACGACCCCGAGCGCGACCGAGAGGGGCACGAGGAGGTAGGCGGCAGAAAGGACCGAGATGCCGCGGATCCCCTGGAAGTAGACCATGAGCAGGAAGTTGGTGACGAAGATCGCGATGCCCTGGAGGAGCGAGGCGAGGAGGGAGGCGCTGAACAGCCATCGCGTAAAGAGCGAGAACGGGAGGATCGGGTCCCGGCTCACCCATCCCTCCCAGTACAGGAAGGCAGCAAGGAAGGGCCCCGCGAGGAGGAGCGGGGCGGTCGTCCCCCAAGCACCCCAACCGAGAACGATCCAGTCCGTGACCCCGAGGAGGAAGGTGGACAGAGCTCCGATGAAGAGGAGTGCCGCGACGAAGTCGAACGTTTCCCGGGGGTTCGGCGTCACCGACTCGCGCAGGAAGACCTGCGCGAGGATCGTGGCGGCGACGCCGATCGGGACGTTGATGAAGAAGATCCAGCGCCAGCTCGTGACCGTGAGGATGAATCCTCCGAGACCGACCCCCACGATGGAGCCGACGCCCCAGATCACGGAGTTGATGCCGAACGCCCGCCCCCGCTCGTTCGGGGGGAACGCGTCGGAGAGGATCGCGAAGGAGTTCGCGACCAGCATCGCCCCTCCGATCCCTTGAACGGCCCGGGCGGCGACGAGCTCCACGCCCGATTGGGCGAATCCGCTGAGAAGGCTCCCAACGACAAAGACGCCGAATCCCGCATTGTAGAGTCTCTTACGACCTTTCATATCGGAGACGCGACCAATCGAAAGGACGAGCGCGGTGCCCATCAGGAGGTAGATCATGAGCGACCAGACCATCTCGACGAGATCGGCGCCGAGCTCGCGGGCGATCGCGGGGAACGCGATCAGGAGCACGGTGCTGTCGATGGAGCCCATCAGGCTCCCGATGGAGACGACCCCGAGCACCTTCCAGCGGAAATCCATGGGAAGGCCGCGCGACCGAAAGGCGTGCCATAACCGTTGCCCGCCAAGGCGGCCGCTTGCAGGGCGCGGGAGACCCGCCGGCGTGAGTTCGCGCCGTCGATACGTATTGATACGTGCCGAATGGTGAGCCGTCGATTGTCGATTCACCTTGGCGAACGTTGATATACACGAACCCGACCGTTTAGTTCTCGTCGGGGAAAACCCCCCGGAGGAAATCCGAGATGAGGATGCGGAGCGGCATTGAACGACGCTGGCGAACGAACGGCAAGCGGGGTGTGTCGCCCATCATCGCGACGATCCTGCTGGTGGCGATCACGGTGGTCTTGGCCGCCGTGCTCTACGTCCTGATCTCGGGGCTCACCCGGGGACCGGGCAACACGCCGCTGGGGAGCGCGATCGCGTTCAACTCGGCGCAGGTCGGAGCGTGCTCGGCTGGTAGCTGCACGTACACGATCACCATCGCGACGGTGAGCTCGGCCGTGACCCTGAACTCGATCAAGACACAGCTGGTGGGCTCTGGCGGGAACGCGACGACCTTCGGGACCATGACAGCGAAGGATGCGAGCGGATGCCAGATTGCTCAGCTCACGACCAACGGCGCGGCCTGGACCCTCCTCGCGGCACCGACCGGATCGGGCGGTGCGTGCGGACAGGGCGGCTACCCCGTGATCACTCTGGGCACCGGCCTCACCTCGGGCGACCAGTTCGTCCTGGTGACCGGGGCAGCGATCAACCAGAAGGGCTACCAACTGAACTTCATCGGGACCGCGTCGTACGCGGGCACGGTGGGCGTGGCTCTCCCGTAGGCACGAGTCGCAACCTGAGCCAACCCTTTCTCCCTCTCCCTTCAGATTCTCCGTTCTTCATGGCAATCCACCTCGCGGCGTGACCGCGCACTCGTTCCCTCCGCGAACGGAACGGCGTCCAGGCAGCACGGGGTACTCTCCCCTCGCCGCAAACGTGGCCGCCCTTCTTCGTCGAATTTCTGAGAATCCGAGTGAAAGCGCCCGTCGGCATCAATACGCACTAGTATGTGTCGCATTGAGGACCGTCAATCGACGAATGCGGGAACCGAGCATTAATATAAGGGGGGGCGGCGTTTGAATGCCCGTCGGGGCAGCCCCCGAGGAAAAGACGAAATGACGACAAATGGCGGTGGGAGCGCGCGCTGGAGAAAGAACGGCAAGCGGGGGGTGTCGCCCATCATCGCGACGATCCTCCTCGTGGCGATCACGGTCGTGCTCGCCGCCGTGCTGTACGTCCTCATCTCGGGCTTGACACGGGGACCGGGGAACACGCCGATCGGCTCGGCCATCGCGGTCGGGCAGCCCACGGGGCCCACCACGGCGGCCTGCGGTGGCATGAGCTGTAACACCTACCTGTTCACCTTCCAGACGGCGAGCACGGGTGTCACGGCGAACAGCATGAAGTTCGAGCTGCAGGACGGCTCGGGCAACAACCAGAATCCGAAGGTCAACACGGTGACCCTGGTCGACGTTAGCGGCTGCAACATGGCCGTCTGGACGTTCACCTCGAGCTCGTGGGCGCTCGCCTCGGGCGGCGGAGCTTGTGCAGCGGGTCCGCTGCTCTCGCTCTCGGCGCAGATCAGCAGCGGAGCCCAGCTCTCGCTGATCACGGTCGGCGCGACCCCTGCGACCAGCCTCTCGAGCGCCGGGTACTCCCTGGTGATCATCGGGACTGGCTCGTACTCGGGCACGGTCGCGGTCTCGATCCCGTAAGGGCGAGCATCGACCTCCGGGCCAACCTCTTCCCCCTTTCCCTTTTCACAGCTCGAGTTCCTAGGACCCCAAGGCTCCAGGGCTCCGCAGCGCGCTGAGCCCTCCAATCCTGCGCGCGCGCCCGCGCGGAGCACCCTCCTCGAGGTCCGTCGAGCTCTCTAGAGCTCGTCTTCGTCGTCGAGGTCGCGCGATCGGCGCACGGAACGGTGCAGTCGTGAGCGTCCCGATCGACCTACCTTCGGCTGCGGCCGTCCGCCGGATCGCTCCCGCCCCCACGCGCGGGCGGGGCGCAGGCGCTCGAGGAACCTGCGTCCGGAGCCTCGACGGCCCCCCAGGTCGTCCTCCGCGTCCTCGTCGTCGTCGTCGGGCCGCCCCCGCCGAAGGAAGCCTCTCCAGCGTGATTCGGAATCGTCCTCGTCCTCCTCGTCCTCACCGGCCTCCTCGCGTTCCAGAGCCTTCCGGCGGTCGTCCTCGATCCCCTCCGCCCTCAGGGCGAAGTGCGTCCCGATCGCCGCCAGGAAGAGGCCGATGAGGGTGATCCCCATCCACTCCCAGGATTGGCTCGGCACCTCCCCCGCCATCCCGTTCACGAGGAGGATGAGCGCGCCGAACCAGGGGATCATCCCGCGCGCCGCTCCGATGACCCAATCCGGCTCGACGAGCGAGGAGATCGCCGGCTGGTCCGGCACGCCGGTCGTCGTGCCCGCGATGAGATTGTTGTCCCCCATCGTCAAGAAGCCCGAAAGGGGTCCGAGCGTCGCGAGGGTGAGGTTCACCGTCGCCTGTCTCCATCCGATGTTGAGGAGCGTAAGGCTCCCGCGGAGCGCGGTGGAGCCGCAGCCCCCGGGCTCGCTCGAGGCGCGGTAGAGCGCGCCGGAAGCCGAGCCGCACGGCAGGCCAGCGAGCGCAGGGATCGTGTAGCTCCCGTTCGGATTCGCCTCGACGTAGGCGAGGACCCTGTGGATCACGGGAAGGCCGGTGGGACTCCCATTCGGATGGTAGAGGAGCACATCCCCGAATTCGCCGTACGTACGATAATTCGACGCGACCCCGGCGAGGTAGGGGATGATCTGGCCCGGACCGAGCTTCTCGGCGAGGACGAAGTCCCCTGTGTTGATGAGGCCGAGCTCGTCGGTGGTCCCGTGCTGCATGCTGCTCGAGACCACGACGTAGACGGGGGGCCAGTTCTGCGTGTAGGCGAACAGAGAGACCAGCAGCAGGGCGACGACCGCGAGCGCGACGAGCGGTTCGAACCACCAGGTGTCGAGGGCGCGGAAGAAGACCGGGAGCCGCGGCCGATGCAACCATCCTCCGTACTCCTCCTCCTCCTCGCCTTCCTCCACCTCCCCCGAGGTGGGTGGGTCTGCCTTGGCGGAGGCAGACCATGGGCGCACGCTGGAGGGGGTCCGGCGCGAGCGGGATCGACGGCGGCGGGGTTGGGCTTCGGGCTCTTCCTCGTCGTCCTCGAAGTCCGCGGGCTCGCCGCCGGGGAATCTCCGGCGTCGCATGGTCGTTCCGCTCGGGGGCGAGCGCCCTTAACCGTTCGCTTGGAGCGGAACGCGCCGAGGGAGCACGAGCTCGAGGAGTCCCCGGATGACGAGGAGGGAGATCACGAAGAGCGGGATGAGGAAGAGGTCGGAGAAGGGCCAGGGGTGCGGCCGGAGAGCTTCACCGCCCCAGAAGACCGCGAAGGTGAACAGCATCGAGGTCGCCGCGAGCTTGAGCGTCGGGACCTTGATCCGCCGGATCCGCTCGTGGATGACGAGGGCGAGAGCGACGAGCATGGCACCGCCCGCCACCGCGCCGATCAGCGCGGAAGGCCCATACCCCGCCGCGGACAGGGCCAGAAGGACGATCACCGCCTCGATGGCCTCGACGGCACCGACGGAGAAGCCTCCGGCGAATTGGAGGTGACGGCCCCCGGGAGCCGCGGCGGGCGCGGCCCCCGGGGCGGCGGCCGTGCGCGCGCGCCGGTACGACTTCAGCGTGCTCCGAAACAAAAAGATCCCGAAGGCGAAGAGCACGATCGACGCGCTCGCGAGAAAGAAGTTCTCCGGGACGGCCTGGATGACCGCCCCAAAGGCGAGGGCCACGAGGGCGACCACGGCGGTGCCGGCCACCGCGCCCATGGCCCCGTGGCGCACCGTCCCGCGATCGGCGCCGAGGGCGAAGACGATCGCGACGACCTCCGTCATCTCGGTGACCGTGATGACGAACGCGACAATGAGCGCCGGAACGTAGAGCGAGAGCACGAAGCTCCACCTCGGCGGAGGACCTTAAAGGATGGCGCCTTCCGGAGCCCCTAGCCCGATCCCGGGAGGGAGGTCAGCCATGGCGCGGCTCATCGACATCTCGATGCCCATCCGACCGGACATGGCGGTCTTCCGGGGAGATCCCGAAGTCCGGGTGCGGGCGGTCCACTCCCTCGAACGCGGGGACCCGTACAATCTCTCGCTCCTCACGATGGGAAGCCACACCGGCACGCACCTCGATCCCCCCGCGCATTTCGTGGCGGGCGGACGTACGGTCGACCAGCTCGATCTCGAGCTTCTGAATGGTCCGTGCCAGGTTGTCAGGGTCCCGGACTCCGCGCCCGTCGTCGGGGTCAGTGATGTCGCCCGGATTCCGCCGGGGACAGAGCGCGTTCTCTTTCGGACCTCGAACTCCGCGCGTTGGGCGTCCGACGATCGGTTCTTCTCCCACTATGTCGCGCTCGCTCCGGACGCCGTTCCCGCCCTCGTGGACAGCGGGATCCGTCTCGTGGGGATCGACGCGCTCTCGATCGAGCGGGATCTCACCGGGACCTTCCCCGTGCACCGTGCCCTTCTCGGAAAAGGGATCGTCATCCTTGAGGGGACGAGGCTCGCCGAGGTCCCCGAGGGACCGTACGAGCTCGAGTGCCTACCGCTGCGGATCGTCCAGGGCGACGGTGCACCGGCGCGCGCCGTTCTCCGATCGGCCTAGTCGCGGGAATCCGGCGGGAGGAGATTCGGGATCCCGTCCTCGATCGGATAGTCGATCTTGCAGGTGGGGCACGTGAGCCTCCCCAGGAGGATCTCATGCCGATCCTCCTTCGTGACGGTCAGGCCGAGGT
>JAKIWU010000061.1 GCA_022749905.1 Thermoplasmata archaeon | reverse complement strand
GTCTCGAGCTTCCGGGAACCCACGGATGTCTTTCTTCGGGCCCAGTTTAATCGCCTGGTGAGGACCGATTCGCTCGCCGCCGCGCTGTGCCTGACGGTCGATCGCGCGATCCTCCGTCCGCAGATCGAGCTCGCGCTCGAGCACGGTGACGTCGTCCTCCAAGACCGCTCGTACTACTCGACCCTCGCCTACCAGTACCCCGGACTCCCGGACGCCAGCTGGCGCGAGCTCGAACGAATCGAGCGGGCCACTGCGCTCGAGCCGGACCTCGTCCTCTACCTCGATGCGCCGGTCGACGTCGCGATGAAGCGGGAGGTCGGACGCGGCCACCGCGAGGCGTTCGAGGACGAGCCGTACCTCACGAAAGTGAAGTGGAAGTTCGATCAGATGTTCCAGCCACCGAAGTGGATGCGGGTCGACGCAAGCCGGACCCCGGAGCACTCCCTCGAGCAGGCGATGAACGCCCTGATGCGTTCCGGTCTCTAGCGGACGCTGTCCGCTCGGAACCTACCTGCGAACGACGTACTGGACGTCGGCGTGGGCCCACGCGGCCGGTTTCGTCCAGGGGTCCCCAGAGTAGACCTCGCGACTCGTGACGACGCGCCGAATCGTCTTGTCCTTCTTCCGCCATCGGAGCCAGTCGTTGAGCCCGTGGTACACGATCCCGGGGGAGACGACGGCGGGATCGAAGACGACGCTCGCCACGCTCTCCGCAGGAAGAGTCCGCAACCGGATCGCCCCGGAAGGGTTCGCCGTGCCGCGAATCTCGAGTGCGGCGGTCCAGCGCCGTTCGCTCGGGTGGAGGAACATCCACCGACCGGTGCGGAGACGATTCTCGTTTGCCCAACGAACAAGCGTCCGGAATTCGCTCCTCAGGTTGTCCTCTTTCCATCCGCCCGCCCGAGAGAGGGTGGCGAACCGTCCGCCGGCGGATCGCTTCAGCTTGAACTCAACGACCATGGAACCTACCGTCCCACCCGAGGATGCGCTCCTCCCGTATGACGCTTGAGTCTTCCCTTCGGACAGGAGCTCGTCGGGCCGGTCCGTGTGCTGGGGCTGATCCCGGGGCTGGTAAGCTCAAGAATCCTCTTGAGTCACCAGCTCCGGGGCGAACCCCCAGACCGAGGTTCAACGACGATGGCAGTGAAGGTGAACGGGGAGGGAACGAAGGACCGACCGTGGATGCTGCGAACCCCCAGCGGAACCTCCGAGTACTCAGCGTTCCGAGACGCCACGGCCGACCCGCCGGCACTCGTGGTCCAGGTCGGCAAGACCGAGGTGAAGTACGCGCTCCGATGCCTCGATGACCTTCACGCCATGTTGAAGGCACGCGGGGATTGGGTGCCACTCGGGATCGCCGACGAGCAGAAGCCGGCGGCTGAGGGCACCGTCGAAGCCTGGGGCCGGTCCGCAAAGAATCCGGTCGGGGGCTGGTACGGTCTCAAGAAGGGGCTGCGGGGCCGGTTCGGAAACTACGTTCCTCCCGTCCTCGAGGCCCTCGGGCGCGCCGAGGTCGAGCACAACCCGAAGAACAACCGGATGCGCGCGATCTAGGCTCCCGGTCCACCGCTCCCCTGCCGGCGACCTAACCGAGCTTCCCTGCCAGCTCGGCCAGCCACTACGTCGATTCGAGGTAACTCTTGAGCGGAGTCCAGTAGAAATCTTTCCAGCCTTCCGCGATGTCCCGGAACTTCGCGCTCGGGATCCCGAACTGCGAAAAGACGAGGCGACTTCCGCCCCGGACCTTCTCGATGACGAAGTCCGCGATCGAATGGTGGCCCTTCGGCCAGTCGCTCGATCGCCAGGCGAGGGTGATCCTTCGGTTCCGTTCGAGCCGGATGACCACCCCCTCGAGATCCTTCCCATAGTGGGAGAACCGGCCCCCGACCCGGGCCACCAAGCGCGCGGGAGCGCCGGTGAAGCGCGCGTGCTCTCGTGCGTTGACGAGCGCCTCGTACACAGCCCGCGGCGACGCGCGAATGTTCACGGTCTGCCGAAGATTCCTGACTGCGACCGTCATCGTTCCCCCGAGCCGTGCAAGCTCGATTCGGCATAACAAGCCTCCATACCAAGGCTGAATCGCACCCTACTCCTTTCATTGGGTGCCGATGGGGTTCCAGGCCGAGGGAACCCAGCCTGGCGGGCTCCTCCGAGGGGAGGAGCCAACTCCCGGCGAGAGAGCATCCGGGAAAAGAGTATCCCCTGCCGGGCCAATCCATCGAGGGCCCGGCACGAGCGATGGAGTTTGCCAAGGAGGTGGCCCAGACCATCGACTCGGTGTTCATCTGGGGCCCAGACCGAACCGCGATCTCGGCGACCGCCTTCGCTGTGGTCCGGCAGGCTGCCCGTCCTTTCCTCTGGCTTGACGTTCGGGAGACGGGCGATATCGAGGACCAATACGAACCGCTGCTCGGTCCTCTCGTGCCCCTGGATCAACGGTACGTGACCCCGCGACCCAACGACCTGCGCCCCGATACAGACGGGATCGGACCCGCGGACTCGACGGTTGCTCGAGCCGCGCGACGGGGCGGCCCCCTCGATGACCTGGTGGACTTCCTGAGTTTGCCGCGGACGGTCCAGGTGCTTGCAGCGCGCCTCATTACCATCGGTCGGCGCTCGACACTGTTCGTCACCAATGTGGATCGGTTCGATCAGTTCTACCCGGAAGATCTGACATCGACAGGCCGCTACGAACGCGCCATTCGTCGTCACGGGATCAAACTCGTCGTTGCCTATTGCGGCGGGGAGCGATCGGATCGGTTCGCCTTCGGACATGTCTTCCGTGTCGAGACTGCGAACGCTCGGGAGTGGTGGGGTTCCCACCTTCGCTGCGAGCAGGGGAGCATGGTGGGATTGTTGGCGCCGCCTCGGGCGTTCGCGCTGTCCGAGATCGACTCCGTCCGCGCCCTCGGGACCGGAGATCCCCGAGACCGAGCCCGCTGGACGGCGGTCAAGGACCGTTCGGAGCCGGACCTCGCTCGAGCGCGGTGAGGTTGGCGATAGTATCCATTACGGATACTATGAGTACGACGCTCCAACCTCGGTTCGATCGTGCGAGCCGCAGATCGCTCCGACCTCGGCATCGTTGAGAGCGTTCGCATCGCCAAGAATCGGCGAGGTTGGGTTCTTCTCGATGCTGATCTCCTCCGATTCTTCCGCCGTCGATTTCCCATTCGATGGTCCGAGGACCTCCTCCAGGCCGCCGCGAAACGCGCTCGCGATACCCAATCGCTGACGGCCCGCCTGGCCGCGATGCCTACGGTCGACCTCCCCGGCGGGGCTCTCTGGAAACCTAGGAATCCGCAGCTCTATCATCGGCCCCGGGAGAAGGATGAGGCGCTGGCGGCGGTCGGCCAGCGGACGTCCGGTCGCCGAAGGAAGTCCCGATGACCTCGGTCGCGGAGGTCGGCCGAATCCTGGGGACCGAGACCGAGCCCTCGCGTCGCACCCTGTACTTTTCGGCTCTTCTGCAGAAGGACGTCGGCGAACCCGAGTTCGCGGTGGTCGGAGACCTCGTGCCGGAACTCCGAACGAGGGTAGCCTCGCTCACGCGCATCCCGCCGAGTCGGCCGATCGTGCGCTCGAAGGTCAAGGTGCTCCCGGCGGGATTTGAACCCGCGTTACGGCGTCGAAGGCGCCGAATCCTTGACCGGACTAGACTACGGGAGCCCGCTCCGTCGGGGGACGGCTCGGACTAAACACTTTCTCACGACGGTGGGCCAGCGCCCTCGGCACGCGTAGGGCACATGGGAAATCGAGGCTTCTCGCCGCAATGCGTCGTGGAGCAAGCAGGTCCAGGGAGGGCGGCTGAGGGCGCTCTCACCTAACCGACCCGTTCCCAACGCTCGAGCTTCTGCACGGAGGAGAGGGTGGAGCCGCGGCGGATCTCCTCGCGGAGTCGGTTCTCGTGCTCGAGTACGTCGAGGGCGCGGTTCGCGATCTCTTGCGCGCGTTCCCTCGGCACAACGACGAGGCCACTCGCGTCCCCGATGATCCAGTCCCCGGGCCGTACTCGCTGGCCCCCCACCGTGATCTCGACCCCCACCTCGCCATGGCCCTTCGGCTCCCCTGCGTCCGAGGCGACGCTGCGCGAGAAGACAGGAAAGCCGAGTTCGAGGATGGAATCGATGTCCCGCGCCGCCCCATCGATCACCACGCCGGCGATGCCGCGGCCGTGTGCGCTCCAGGAGGCGAGCTCCCCCCAGATGGCCGTCGGACCGCCCCCGACGTCGATGACGATCACGTCGCCCTTCGAGGCCCGGTCGATCGCTTCGACCGGTTTCGCCCAGTCGCCATCGCGCGTGACGACGGTGATGGCCGGACCTGCGATCCGTACCGACCGGTCCTTGAGGTGGGGGTGCAGGCCGTGCATCGCCCCCTTGCGTTGCATCGCATCGGTCACGTTCGGAGTCGACACCTTCAGGAATGCCTCCCGGATCTCGCTCGCGCCGTACCGGTGGAAGTGTTCGGACGCGACGGCCTTCCCGGTCATCATTGCCCTGCGAACGTTCTCGGTGGCCGCCCGGATATCCGGGCTTTTCGTGATCGCTCCGCCCACGATGAGGATCTGCGCCCCGGCCTCGAGGGCCGCGGCCACGGTCTCCGAGGTGAGCCCGCCGGCGACTGCGACGGGAATTCGTGCCTCCCGCGTGAGGCCCTTGAGGGCCTCGAACGGCGTCTTCCCCGCCATCTGCATGTCGATGCCGATGTGCAGGCAGACGGCCGATGCCCCGAGCTCGGCCACGCGCTTCGTGCGGGCGACGGGATCGGCGACGTTCAGGAGGTCCACGACGACCTCGGCGCCGTACTTTTCGCCCCCGCGAACCGCGTCGGCGATCGTGTCGTCGTCCGAGGCTCCGAGGACCGTGACGATGTCGGCCCCCGCCTTGGCCGCGATCTCGACCTCGAAGGCGCCCGTATCCATGACCTTCATGTCCGCCACGACGCGATGCCCCGGAAACGCCTTCTTGAGCGCGCGCACCGCGTCGAGCCCTTCGCTCTTCAGGAGGGGCGTGCCCGCCTCGATCCAGTCCGCTCCTCCGTCGATCGCCTCGCGAGCGGCGGGGAGCGCCCGGGAGAGGTTCTCGAAGTCGAGGGCGACCTGGAGGACCGGCCGATCGAGCCGCATCCCCCGTTCGAGGGGGGACGGAGTATAAACGGTGCCCGTCGTCCTGCGGTGATGCGGAAATCTCGGGAGCGAATTCCGGAGATCCGGGCGGTGCTCGGCGATGCCCGGAAGATGCCCTCGATCGCGCCGGCCTCGGTTCACCTCGTCGTGACGAGTCCACCGTACCCCATGATCCCGCAGTGGGACGAACAGTTCGGAGCGTGGGGCGCGCACGGGTTCGATGCCATGCACGCGCGCCTCGCGGAGGTCTGGCGGTCGTGTCGCGACGCCCTGGTCCCCGGCGGGATCCTCGCCATCAACGTCGGCGACGCCCTCCGGTCGATTGATGGCGAGTTCCGGCTGTGGCCGAACCACGTCCGGGTGACGCTCGCCTGCGAAGCGCTCGGTTTGCGATCGCTCCCGTACATCCTGTGGAAGAAACCGACGAACCGCCCGAACGCCTTCCTCGGCTCGGGGTTTCTGCCTCCGAACGCCTACGTGACGCTCGACTGCGAGTTCATCCTCCTGTTCCGGAAGGGGAGCCCGCGCCGGTTCCCCCCGCGGGACGACGCCCGGTACGCAAGCCGGTACACGAAGCCGGAGCGCGACATCTGGTTCTCGCAGGTATGGTCCGTCCGGGGGGCACGCCAGGACGGGGTGGCCCGCCGTACGGGCGCCTTCCCTCCCGAGATCCCCGAGCGGCTCATCCGGATGTTCTCGGTGACCGGTGAGACCGTGCTCGACCCGTTCGCAGGCACGGGAACGACCCTCTGGGCGGCGGCCCGCCTTCGACGCAACGCGATCGGTGTCGAGATCGATCCCGAGAGGTACGAGGCGCTGGTGCGCCGGATTCCGGCCGAGCGGGTCGCTACTTCGCGCTCGCGAGCCGGTGCTCCGTCTCTTCGTTGACGGCACGCTCGAGATACTGGAGCGCGTGGTCGCTCAGTCGATCGAGGTGCAACAGGAGGTAGTGAAGGTAGATCCGCTCCGGTCGAGCCGAAGGTCCCGGAGGGTAGCTCCGCCGGCCTGGTTCGGGCGGGTCTGGGTCCGCGCGGACCCGTTCGAGGGTCTCGGCATGGTGCTCGTGCTCGGAGCCGTGGAGGGCGCGGCCGGTGCCCCTCGTGAGCGGGGGGTAGACCCGATCGACGGGGTCGGGTTCCGTCTCGGCCTCAGTGGGGGTGGAGCCAGGACGAACGGTGGTCCCATGGGAGAGTGCCGCCGAGGTGCCGCTGACGCCAGGTCCACCGGGCCGTTGGACGGGGAGCGGTGGCGTCGTGGGCCGGTTCGAGCCGTGACCCGGGGGGCCCGTGGGGGAAGGACCCGAACCTTGGAAGTCGGAGAGCGGCCGGCCGCCGATGTCCTCGGCGATCCTGCGGATGCTCCAGGTCTCCCGCTTACGGGGCGGAGCCAGAGCCGTGGCGGACCCGTCCGACATGCCCGAGACCCGGCGGTCGGCACCTCATAAACTCGCGGTTGGAGTGGTGGGTCCCATCGGCGTCGAACGGAGCCCGTCGGCCTCCGGGCCCCGGAGGGCCGAGGTCAGAAGCTCGTATTCGGGGGTCGAGGCGACGACGGCGACCGGCAAGTGGGATGGCCCGAGGCGCAGCAGTCCCTCGGAGTACCCGGCCTCCTTTGGAAGCCTGGATCGAGGAAGCCACTCGGCCTCCGCATCGGTGAGACCGAAGAAGCGGCGCGCCGCGTCCGAGACCTCGGGAAGCCGGAGGAGGAGCGTCGCCTGCAGGTTTCGGAGGAGGGACCGACCGGATTCCGAGCCGAGGAAATCGTCGGGGTTCTGGCTGACGAGAAGGAGGCCCGTCCGGAAGTGCCGGACGTGTCGCACGAGCCGGTCGAGGAATTCTGCGGTCGCCGGATGGCGTGCGAGAAGGTGCGCTTCGTCCACCACCACGAGCTTCGGGTTCGGTGAGGAGCGAAGCCGGGCGTACAGAACATCGAGGAGGTAGGTGAGGTGGAAGGGAAGGTGAGCTTCGGAGACCCCCGTGAGATCGAAGGCGAGAGGCGTGCGGTTCCAATCGAGCGTCGTGGGCCCGTCGAGATGGCGGAGCGATCCGGACCGGAAGACCTCCAGGAGGCCGAGCAAGCGCTCGGGCAACGGGCGGGCCCCTCGCACGGCTGCGATGAGATCGGAGAGCGTCGGTGGGGGGCCTTCGGAACGGCGAAGCTCGGTGATCGCGACGTCGAGCGCCGAGCTCTCCGGGTCGGTGAGACTCGGAAACAGCGTTCGGAGTGCTGCCCCGAATCCGGCTGCGCCCTCGGCGAGGTCTTTCTCGAAGGGCCCGCCGTCGAGGGGATTGACGCGCCCACCCGCACCGCCGGCGATCCGGACGGTCTGCCCCCCGAGGATTTCCGAGAGCCTGGAGAACTCACCGAGGGGATCGAGGAGGTAGAGCTCGACCTCCGGACGTGCCCAGCGACTCCGTACGGCGAGGAGACTCGCGGCGAACGACTTCCCCGAGCCCGTCGCCCCGAAGATCCCCCACGAGTGGCTCGCGTGCCGCCACCGGTCGAGGAGGACCGGACTCGCATCGTCCAGGAGCAGGCCGACGAGCACGCCGCCCTCCTCGACGACCGACTCGTCGACGAACGGAAAGAACGCTGCCACTCCATCCGTGGGCAGCGTGTGCCAAAAGCCCGCCGGGCGGCGGACCCGGCCGCTCGGATCCGGAGGCGCGAGGACCTCCGCCGTTTCGTAGACCGGCACCCTCGGGCGGAAACCGAAGCTGCGAAGTCGTCCGAGGAGCTCCGCCCGCATGCGCTCCGCGCGCGAGCGGGTCGGTG